>JAGWRJ010000685.1 GCA_028869725.1 Alphaproteobacteria bacterium
CTTGAAGGCTGCTGCTGGCCCTGGGCGTTACTTGGAAGCGCAGCAACGGGTCGGGAGCGTGCAGGTGTGCCAGGACATCGTCAAGCGAATCCTGCGCAACTCTGGCGCAGCGTTGGCCTCACTCGCCTTGGTCACTGTGGCCGGTGACTCCATGGAGCCAACCATTCGTGACGGCGATATCGTCGTCATCGACAGATCGGTGCAGACCATCGATCGCGATGGGGTCTACCTCTTCACCTTCGGGCAGGAGACGTTCATTAAGCGCATTCAGCGCATGCCCAAGACCCTGTCTGTCAACTCAGACAACGAGCTATACAAGTCCTGGGAGATCAAACCGAATGAGGCCTCGGAGCTCCATGTTCATGGTCGGGTGCTCTGGGGGTGGCTGGGAAAAGAGCTTTGATGACACACCAAGCCAAGGGAAGCCACTGAAGCAACTCTCAGCCCCCGGAATCAGCCGAATTGGCGATACAAAGCATTACGCATCATTAGCGTAACGCTATTGACTGACAATTAGCGCTACGCTATCTTCGCTTCATCCCCTCGACGGAGTGAAGCATGTCCTCTCTCAACAAGGTTCAACTGATCGGCCACCTCGGGCACGACCCCGAGGTGCGCTACACCGCTGACGGCAACGCAGTCGCCAACCTCCAGGTGGCCACGACTCGCGTCTGGAAAGACAAGGACGGTGACCGCCAGGAAGACACCGAGTGGACGCGTGTGGTTTTTTACGACCGCCGCGCAGAGATCGCCAGCGACTTCCTCAAAAAGGGCAGTCAGTGCTACGTCGAAGGCTATCTGCGCACCAGAAAGTGGGCCGACAAGGACAGCGTGGACCGCTACACCACCGAGGTCGTCGGCACGGACCTGATTCTGCTGAGCAGCAAGCCGGGAAGCGAGAAGCAAGGACAGGCTACAGCCGATCAGACCGCAAGATCTTCAGCCGCCATCACGGCAGCCGTGCCGGCGCAAGAGCCGCAGAACGGTGACCCCGTCGACCCCTTCGGCCAGCACGCCTGAGGATCTGCCATGTTCCTCTCTCGTTTCAAGGTCGACTACGCCCTGGTTGGTGAGCGCGACGGATTCGCCGAGCGTGAACTGAACCCGTCTCTCTGGCGCCGCGAAGCCTACAGGCGCGGCTATGCGCAGGGCCTGCTTACCCGCGCGGAGCGGATTGCACAGGGCACTCGGCCGCTGCCAGTGGTCGGGCATTTAAGTGCGGAGCTGCGGCTATGACGGAATACAGCTACCGGATTGATCCTCGCCCGGAAACACTTGGCGGCGGCTACCGCTTGCGCCTGTTGTGCGATGGTGCTGAAGTGGGCGGCGGCGTGTTTCCCGCCGACGGGTCGGACGCAGAGGCCTACGAGGAGACTCTCGCCGAGGCCTCGGCATGGCTGGCAAGCCGATCTCAAGCCTCGTCGCCATGTCACATGCTGAGCTTCTCCGGCCGCGACTATCTGCCCACGCAGATGGTGCCTGCGGACGTACACATCGAGGATGTCGCCCATGCACTGTCACTGATCTGCCGCTTCGGCGGCCACACCAAAGTGCATTACTCCGTGGCGCAGCACAGTCTGCTGGTGGCGAGAATCCTCGCGGAGTGGGGCGCCCCCGTCGACGCCCAGCTCGCCGGACTGCTTCACGACGCGCACGAGGCCTACATCGGCGATATTCCCACGCCCATCAAGAGCGCCGTCGGCCTGGCCTGGCGCGACCTTGAGGCTGACGTGGCGGCCGCGGTGCGTCGGGCGCTGGACGTGACATTCGCCTCGCATGACTGGGAAGACTTGATCAAGTATGCCGATCTGGTGGCACTGGCCACTGAGCGGCGGGATCTGATGCATTTCGATGCAGACCGCAACCTCCCATGGCGAATACTCGGGGGTGTGGCGCCATTCCATGAGAAGGTCGCCGCCCTCGGCTGGTCACCCCAATGGTGGGCGGATGTCTTCCTGGATCGCTACGAAGCTCTGCGCAGCGCTCGCGAGGCAGCACGC
Organism: Alphaproteobacteria bacterium; assembly: GCA_028869725.1. Taxonomy (GTDB): domain Bacteria; phylum Pseudomonadota; class Alphaproteobacteria; order Micropepsales; family Micropepsaceae; genus Rhizomicrobium. The sequence goes on from JAGWRJ010000685.1 coordinate 2,001, forward strand.
CTGCCGCACGCCGCCTGAGCACCACCCCTCACCCGCCGACTTTCGCGAGCATCACACAACAACCCAAGGACTCCCATGAAGATGAAAACCAAGACCCTGCTCGTTGCCGCCGCTACCGCGAGCGCCCTGCTTGCAGGATGCGGCCACAAGACGGACCCCGCGAATGCGTCATTGCACACGATGCTGAAGGATCCGAAGACGCTGACCACCGAACAGAATTGGTGCGGCCAGCAACCCAATCCTCAGCAGATCAAAGGCTGCATCAACGGCATGGCCGCCGAGCTCATTACGCATAGCCCGACCATGCTCGCCGACGTCACCGCGCCGGAACCGTGGCCTGGCAAGACCCCGGCCTATTTTCAGGCGGCGGCACGCGGGATCTTCGCCGGCAAGAACACGGCGAAGGACAACGCCTATGTCGCCGAAGACCAGTGGTGCACCACCCGGTACGTCCTGAAGACTCGCGACATGAGCTGGCTCAACATCACGAAACCTGACTACAGCAAGATTTCCGCCAGTTGCGCCGCAGCACACGGCGTGTCGGTCAATCCCTTTTGACCGGGCACGCCCCACACCAACATCAAGCACCTGAACTGGAAACGACCATGCGCCTTCTCATCGCCCTCTTCCTTCCCTGGCTGACGTTCTTCACCATCGGTAAGCCAATCTCGGGCATCGTGTGCCTGATCCTCCAGCTCACGCTGATCGGCTGGATCCCGGCCACGATCTGGGCCGTCTACGCACTCAGCCAATACAAGACCGACCAGAAGATCGCCAAAGCGCTGGCCTCCCGGTCGAACGGCTGATCTGGCGGTCTGTGCGTGCAGACGCCCGCGCAGACCGCGTTCATCACCAACATCCCATCATTACCTATATGCACACCAACGATCTGATCATCGCCCAGCAGACCATCGCGATGGCACGAATCGGTCTGATGCCAACGCAGGAGGCCGCCAAGCAGGCTCTGGCCACGATCAATGCCGCGCAGGAAGACCTCAGGCGCAGCGGGCACAGTGCGCTGGAGCTCGACACCGCCCGAGCCGCGGCGTCGGTTCTGGCGCTGGGCCATCGCCCCCACGAAAGGATGTGCATCGCCGCGGTGCAATCCATTGCCGCAGTGCTGATGCGCGAGCCGCACGACGCGGAGGAGATTCAGTCATGAGCTGGCGCCCAGTCTTTTTGACGCTGATGCTTACTGGGCCGCTTTTGGCAGGCTGCGAGCGGCATGGCTCCGCCACGCTCGGCCGCATCGCTGAGCACGCCGCAGGTTATGCGCTCGGAGGCATCGCCGCCCATGAGAGCGAACGCTACCTCGACCATCGGGCCAGCGGCCAGCACTACGAGCGACAACTCGGTAGCGGCCAGAACATCCAGCATTCCGGCCGCATGGGCCTGGTGTTTCCGGAAGCTGATGCGCTGCCAAACCCGGAGTTGACCCCGGGCGCGCTGAATTCCGCGGTGACGCAGGCCAATCTGCGCGAAACCATCTGCCGCCCGGGCGGATACACCCGGTCGATCCGGCCTGATGAGCACTACACAGAAAACCTCAAACGCGAGGGTGTTCGCCAATACGGCTACCCGCGGCAGATGGGCAAGGATGCATTCATGCTGCGCAACTACGAAGAGGATCACCTGATAGGTCATGTTTAGTCACTGTTGCGTACGTATCAAGTGATTGTTTTTTAAAAGTATTCGCTTGTGCGCAACATCCGATGTGTTGCGTCATTGTTAGCAACGAGCGCGCCCATCGCGTGCCGTGATGGGGATGTCCGGGCCTTCAAACCACTAAAGATGTGTCAGCCGTGCGGATCCCATCAGCGGGCGTTGGAATTACAGTGAAGAGAGCAAGTCCGCTGGCCGCATGGCCAGTGCTGCTGCCAAGCGGCAGATGTTCACCAACGAGATATTGCGCTGCCCCCGCTCAACGCCGCTAAGGTAGCTGCGGGCCAAGCCGCTTTCATGCGCAAGAGCTTCTTGTGAAAGGCCCGCGTCGCGCCTGATCTCAGCGAGGCGCCGGCCAAATGCAGGTCTTGGGTCGCCCCCACCGGTGTCGTCAGAGTTGCGGATCATCCTCCGCAATTTATGTATCGGCCTCTTATCAGGCCACGCTCTATGAGTGACAATCCAGCCATGAGGTTTACTTGCATCTCGCACCATGAGCAGCGAACTTGACCGATTGAGGCAGCTCATCGCGCGTCCGAACTTCACGAAGTTCAGAGAGCAGTACGACATCGCTGTCGATGCGTCGGGCGTGCGGGGGAGTGTGCCGGCTGCCCTGAGGGATCTCGGGGCGGAAGCTTTTGAGGTGTTCCTTGAGAGTGGATCCATGGAGGATCCGGGCGCCTTGGCGTGGTTTGTCGAGCATGCGAACACCGGCCTGATCGATGTGACTGCAGGGGTGTTGGCTGCACTGCGCAAAGCACAGCGCAGCCTGGCTCAACGCCTGGAACGGCGGCGGCACGGTAAGCTCCCTGGGGCGCAGGAAATTGTTCAGCTCAAGCGAATCGTGCAACTCTCTTGGTTCGGCACCGCCGGCTTTGAGGCCAGCGATGCATTCGCTATCCGCCGGTCGGTGTTTCGATCCCCACAGGAGCGTGCCTTTGCGCGAGCGCTTTCCTTGCGCTTCCCCGGCCTAGTCGTACTGCCGAACTACCCGCTGGATCAGATCGCAGACCTCAATCGCTTACGGGCGAAGGTGTCTGCGGACACCTGGAAGTACGGTCGGCTCTGCCGGATCGACGCTGTGTTGGTCACACCGATGGAGGGTGACCCCATTGCAGCCTTTGAATTGGACAGCAAAGGCCACGACCGGCGAGATGTTGCGCAGCGGGACCGGCGGAAGCTCGACTTACTCATGGCCGCGCGAATTCCACTTTTTCGGCTGCGTTCAGAGGATCCCTCGGCGACAAGCGTCGACGAGTGGTACAGCATCTTGACGGACGAAGTTCTCGACAAGGTCGATTGTGGTGAGCGGGTTCGCGTGCGTGATTCCCACGCGAGCCTGGTTCCGATATACGGGTGAGATCCACGTTCGTGAGTGCTTGACCAATGGGCTTTGGGATGTGGCGACAGGTAGCCCGGGCAACAGTTGAGGTGTGGCTGGATCCGATCAGCGGGACAGTCAGTCAACGTGCATTGCCCGCAGCGTTGACGGCGGGTGGGTGAGCGCTCTAGGCTCGTTACGGACAGCGCGACTGCAAGGCCGCAAGCTCTTGAATTCACCGGAGGTCGGTGGCCAAGATTTTCATGAGCGAGCTACGCCCCGACTTCGCGCACAATGTTTGAAATTTCAGGTGCCGACTTTTATGAAACGTGCCGCGCTTTTGTTTGCTGCTGTTGCCGCCACAATTTCCGTCATGGATGCTGCGGCGCCAATTATTCAATTCGCCTATGGGCAGACCTCGGCTCAGCGAAAAGATGGTGTGGTGGACAATCTATACAGCCAGTTTGTCAAAGCGAATATGAAAGATCCCGTCTTGGGTGATCCATTAATAAATGTCGATCCTCAGTGGGTAATGCAAGTGCGCCAGGAAGCTTTAGCTGGCAATGCTCGGGCGCAGGATGTAATGGGTAATCTACACGTCCACTACGGCTTTTTCTTTAGTGAGGGTGGTAAGTCGGCGTGGGACGATCTTCAGCATGATTCCTCGAGGGCCGCCTATTGGTTCCGCAAGGCGGCAGATCAAAAAATTGAAGATGCTCAGAATCAATTGGGCTTCCTTTACTACTCTGGAGAAGGCCTGTCGAGGAACTTTGCGCAGGCGGCCTATTGGTTCCGCAAGGCCGCAGATCAAGGAAGCGTAGACGCTCAGGATCAACTGGGGGTGATGTATTACCTGGGGCAAGGTGTGCCGCAAGATCACGCTCAAGCTGTTCATTGGTTTCGCAGTGCGGCTGAACAAGGGAGTTGGCCGGATCAATTAAAAATTGCTTCATCGTATTGTAATGGGGATGGTGTTCCGCAGGATTTTTCGAAGTCTGCGTATTGGTACTGGAAGGCTTCTGAGAAAGGGGGCGGAGTCGCCCTGACGAAGATCGCTCGTAATTATTACGAGGGCGGTTGTGGTTTTCCGAAAAATTACACTCAAGCGGCAAACTTTTATCGCAAGGCGGCTGATCGCGGCGATTATTTCGCCTCGGTTGTCTTGGGCTTTTTATATGGCAATGGAAAAGGCGTCGCGAGAAACTATAAGCAAACGGCCTATTGGTGGAATAAGGCGGCAAAGCAGGGGGCGCCTACACGGCAGAATGGGGCCTACCGATTGTTTTTACTGGGTCTTCTTTACTACAAAGGGCTTGGCGTTCCACAAGATAGCGTGAAGGCGGAAGCATATTGGGAGCAATCGGAGAAATCTGGAGAGGCTGGTGTCTGGGTCGTTAAAAATTGTTTAAATGCGATTAAAAGTGGTTCAGGGTTCGTGGTGGATAATTTGCTTGCTCATCCGGATAAACTTGGGGTGTTGGCGCTGGGCTATAACTTGCCAGATCAGAGTCTTTATGGGTTTTTAAGGTAAGTGGTCGGCCCTGATTTATTCATGTTCAAGCGGCGGCGAGTCGGAGCGGTGGGCCGTTGAGCGCAAAGCAGGCGAGTTCGCGCAGCATCTGATGCCAGTTCGGGCGTAAGTGCGCAGCCTGACACAGGCGCAAATAAAGCCGACTCACAAAGGGCACCCCCTTCTTGGCGATCATGCGCAGCAGCCATTTGATGTTGTAGCCTGCCGCGCACAGCACGGCGTGCAACCGGTCGCCCTGCTCACCCTTGAGGGGGCAACGGTCCATGCGGTGATCGCTTTTGAGGTGGCCGATGATGGGCTCGATGGCCTGGCGCCGCTTGAGCTCTCTTCTGTCTTTGCTGCTGATGCGTTTGGACTTGCCTCGGTGCACGATATGCACATCCGGGTTGTCGTGGTCCACACCCCGGTAGCCCAGATCGACGAACGCGGTGACCGGTTTGCCCACTTTGTCCTGCATCAGGATGGCCGCCTGCTCCAGTTGCTCGCTCAGGGTGTGGCCGTCGTACGGGTTGCCGTGGAAGGCCCGGGCGCCCACGATCAGGTTGCCCCTGAGCGTGCTGGCGATGCCCACCTTGACCCCGAACTCATAGGGCGCTCGGGTCTTGCCTTTGCTGATGCAGGCCACTTCCGGCGCATGCCAGGCGTAAAGCTTGGGTTGCCCATCCGCCGCCTTGCGCTGGCCGCTCTGGGCGTTGATGCGCTGGGCCTTGTGCAAGGTCTCACCCAGCGCCTCTCGCACCGCCTGGCCGATCGCGCTGGCCTTGCGCTCGATCTCGCGCTGCAAGCGGCCCACGATGGTGCGCTGGCGCTTGATGGTCCTGCGCATGCGTTTGAACTGGCGGGCATGCGCATAGCGCCCGGCCTTGCGGCTGAGCTCCTTGCCTTCCCTGGCAAAGGTCTGCTTGAGCGCAATCCCCGCGTCCCTGGCCGCCTCGAGCAGTTTGGTGCGCGCCGTCTCCAGCAGGCGGCTGTCGGTGGGGTGGGCGATCGCCTTGTGCTGCACCGTGCTGTCCACAATCACCCGCGCGAATTCCTGCGGCTTGATCAGCTTGAGATCAACCGCCACGTTGAGGGTCTGCGCCAGCAGCTCTTCCACGCCTTCCTCACCCAGGAGCTTGCGAAACTTGATCAGCGTGGTGGCGTCGCAAGGCTGGCGGTGTTCAAAGTACGCCTGACCCGAGAAGAACTGCCAGGTCGGTGTCTCGCCCCAGCGTTGAACCACGCCTTCGTCGGACTCGTTGAAGGCGTACTTGAGGTACAGCAGCGCAATCATGATGCGCAGCGCCACGCGAGGCCGTCCGGCGTTGCTCGGCACAGCAGCGCCCTGCACCCGTTCACCAAAGAGATCAAGGTCGGGCATGGCCACACCACTGCGCCCCTTGCGCGAAAAAGTCTGTGCCACCCGCGCCTCGATCTCCTGCCAGGGCATGCGCGAGGCCAGCACGGCCAGCGGATGGCGCAGATCGATCGTGTGGTCGATGCGTGCGCGGAAAAAATCGTCGGTGGCGGGGCAGGCAAACGGCACGGCAGAACTCCCAGAAAACAGCCCCTATTGGAAATCAGACTGGGAGTTCACACCATCGGCAATCACCCCAGAAACCCCGTGTTCATGCGGCTTCCGGGGGTTCTTCAGGGACGACTAAGTGTGTTTCCGGTTTCGGAAATTTAGCTCCCTGGCTAAGCGATCAAACTCACGTGTCGCTTCCCGTAGCGAGGCCCAAGAAACACCCACCCCCAGTCGGGTAACCGTCGTGCTTGCGCACGTTGTGCGATTTCAGTTGTTGAGCAGCTTCTTTCATCATTTCTGAGTCCATGATCGTTCCGCTCCTATGTTCGATCGTTTGCGTGCTTGCCGTCCGATCGGGGCAAGCATCTGTCTCTACTAGGGGCAAGGTGTTTTTGGGCTTCCAGCGTGCCTAACGGCTGCCATTAACCGCTCGGGGTGTCTCTCGAGAAGGAGTGGGGCAACCGACTCCTGTGGCTTTCCGGCGTGTTAGGCGCGACAGTGAGTCCTCGACCTGCGGCTGTTGGAGTGGGGGCAGTGGACCCTAGCCGCACGGTCCGCCGACCACGGACCATCGGAATTGGAGGTAGTGTTCAGCTTTGTGTGCAAATTCTGCTTGCAAGCAGGTGGCGGTCATGGCAAAGGTTGATTGTCGAAGCCAACCTGCCCGAAGGGCCGAATCACCATGACCGCCACACACAAGGTTAAACCGTCTTCCGTGTCGATTGAAGCCCTTTTGGGCCAGAACGGGGATTTGTTCAAGCGCCTGCTCAAGGAATCGTTGCAGGAAGTCCTCGAAGCCGAGATGACCGAAGTGGTGGGCGCAGCCGCGGGCGAGCGCAGCGCGGAGCGCACGGGTTACCGTGCCGGGTACTACCAGCGTGGCTTGGTCACGCGCATCGGCAAGCTGGAGTTGCGGGTGCCGCGCGACCGTGACGGACGCTTTTCCACGGAACTGTTCGAGCGTTATCAGCGCTCGGAGAAGGCGCTGGTGAGCGCGTTGGCCGAGATGTACGTGCAGGGCGTGTCGACGAGGAAGGTCAAGGTGGTGACGGAGGAGTTGTGCGGGCATGCGTTTTCAGCCAGCACGATCAGCCAGGTCAACAAGGGGCTGGACGCTGCGCTGGAGCGCTTTGCGCGCCGGGCGCTGGAGGAGGCCTATCCGTACCTGATCCTGGATGCACGCTATGAGAAGGTGCGTGTGGACGGCGTGATTCGCTCGCAGGCGGTGCTCATTGCCCTGGGCATTGACTGGGAGGGGCGCCGTCAGGTGCTGGGCGTGGAGTTGGCCAACCGGGAATCGTCCTCGAGCTGGAAGGATTTCCTGCAGCGCCTGCGGCAGCGCGGCCTGCATGGCGTGGAGCTGGTGGTGTCCGACGACCACGACGGACTGAAGAAGGCCGTGCGGGAGATCCTCACCGAAGCCGCCTGGCAGCGCTGCTACGTGCATTTCCTGCGCAACGCCCTGGACTATCTGCCACGCAAGGCTGATGACGATTGCCTTCAGGAGCTGCGCTGGATCTATGCACGCCGCGACATCAAGGAGGCGCAGTCCGATCTGGCCACCTGGCTCAAGCGCTGGCAGGCGCGCTACCCCAAGCTCACCGACTGGGCCGAGGACAACATCGCCGAGACCCTGACGTTCTACATGCTGCCGCGCCAGCACCACAAGCATCTCAAGAGCACAAACCTGCTCGAACGGCTCAACGAGGAAATCAAGCGCCGCACACGCGTCGTGCGCATCTTCCCCAATCCCCAGTCCTGCTTGCGCCTCGTGCGCGCCCTTTGCGCCGAAACCCACGAGGCCTGGCTGGAGGACAACCGCTATATCAACATGCAACTCCTCAGGGAGCACAAAAAAACCACCATGCAACTTGCCGCCTGACTCATTTCCCAACCTCAGCCCTGACCATCAATTTGCACAACTTGACAGACACAACCGAATTGGATCGCATTGCTGACGGCGCGCCGACCAGTTTCCTACGGCGGCACTTGGCCGATTCTGTTGAAAAACTCCAACTGGCGGTCCGAGACCACTTTTTGAGGGGTTCTCAACCCCTTGCCAGGGGGCAATCGCCGTTCCTAGAGCGATCTGAGAGGTCGACAATGAGGCCGGTGGAGCCGCACGCCAAGGGAACAGAGTTTTTCAACGGAATTGGCCGACTCCGGCCTTCACCGGAGCGGGGAGTCACTGCCGTCAAATCTCCATCTGCTCGGCTATGTCGAGCGCATCTTCTACCTCGATGCCCAGGTAGCGGACAGTGCTTTCCAGCTTGGTGTGCCCCAGCAGCAATTGAACAGCGCGAAGATTTTTGGTCTTGCGATAGATCAGTGTTGGCTTGGTCCGCCGCATTGAGTGGGTGCCATACGCGTGACCATCAAGGCCAATTTCCTCGACCCAACCGTGAACGATACGGGCGTATTGCCGAGTGCCGAGGTGCGAAGATGCGCGCATTCGGCTTGTGAAGAGGTAATCGTCACCCCGCAGCCCAGCCATTTTGATCCAGGCTGCGACGGCATCGCGCGCAGCCGCAGTGATCTCGAACTGAACAGGGTTGCCAGTCTTGTGCTGGATCACGATCGCCCGACTTGCCACGGCGTCGCCATGGCAGACATCGCGGACGCGTAGGGCGACGAGATCACAGCCGCGTAGCTTGCTGTCCAAGCCCAGATTGAACAAGGCCAGCTCGCGGGTGCGGTGCTCCATTTGCAGACGGACCCGGATGGCCCAAATGTCCTTCAGCTTGAGCGGTGCCTTCTGCCCGACGATTTTGCCCTTGTTCCAAGGGGCGGTTGTGTTCTGCCGATCCGATTCAGAGGTGTTCACGGCGATCTCCTGAGAGAACGTCGCCGGCAACATGCCAGCGACGCGACCAACGACGGTCGCACGCCAACTTTGCGCCAGAATCTCGAGGGCAGGAGTCGGCCAGAAGTAGTCTCTCGCTAGGTTTGCTGCAAAGGCCGCTTTAGGCTGATTGCCGTCTCTCGCCGCTAGCCAGTCGAGGGGCAGCTTCCGACCAAAAGCATGCGTTCGTCGGAGGGAAAAGCGGACGCTCAACTTGCCGGTAACCCGCGCCCGCTTGCGGCGCGTCGCATCGGCTAGTTTGCACACGTGGAGTCCTGTAATGTCGTTACGTATTCCAAGCATCAATACGCCGCTGCACCTCGTCCTTGGGTAGACGAGCCCGGGGATGCTGCGATATCTTGGTCAATCCATCTGCCAATACGGAACGTGATGCTTGGCCGGTGGCTTCAATTTGATCAAGCAGCCACAACAGGCCATACACCTCTCCCAGTCTTTTCGTTGCCTCTTTTCGAAGGAGACCGTCACCCGTAACCAGGCAGTGGTTGGGCCTGGCAGCACAACTTAGCGCGAAACAATCCGCGACAGACAATCCCGGTCGCGCGGTCCTCACGTCTTGTGCCATCTGCATTTCTGCGGAACTCAGACTTACTACACCAAGTCCCAATGACTTCAGGTAGGGTCCGTTCTCCCCCGCCAACTCTTGTTCATAAAGTAGGTCGGGCACGACGAGCGGCAATCCCGCTGCAAAGACAGTCTCCAACAAGCCCCCTCGCTCTAAGTCGATGAGGACAGAGGTGTCGGAGACCAGGATGATCATTTCGATCTCACGCGAACTGAGCCATCAACCGCTTATCGAGCTCACGGACACTTACCTTGAGTAGCTCCGCGGCTTTTGGCTCTGAGATCGCACCTTCAGCCACCGCTCTCAAGCAAAGCCGTTCCATTCGCTGTGGCCGTTCTGGATCAAGCTTGAATGGCTCGTTCGATTTGAACGTGTTCCAACCGAGTGCTTTGATCTGTCCCCACAGCTTTGAATACGTCGCTTTCGTGATGATTCCTAGCTGCGAGCACCTTACGACCAGCGAAGCGATACTGACTTGAAAAAGCTTTTTCAGCTCGGCGAGCTCGCCAAGCGAGATCGATTTGCGATGACGTCCTAATAGGCGCTCCATCATCGCTCTTGCCATCAAGAAAGCCCCGGCGAAGCGATCTGCAGCCTTCTCC
>JAGWRJ010000686.1 GCA_028869725.1 Alphaproteobacteria bacterium
GATGGCGTCATCCCGGGAACGCGTCAATGGACGGCGCTGGTTCCGGAAGCACGACTCGCTGCATTCGAGGCGCAACTACAGGATCTGTCGCATGCCGAATTCCTGGACCGACAGCGCGCCGCGGGGCGCGCTTCACCGCGAACAGGAAGATACAGCGGCCTTGGTGGCCGGATCAGCTTGAGATCAACGGCCATCGGGGATTGAATTTGAAAGCGGAGCAAAAACGGCTGTCTTTCACACCTGAGACCAGTTTCACAGAGGATGGAATGTCGGTATTTCCATTTCAGGAGTGCCCACGTGAATCCGCTGATCCTCAAGCGACGCGCGGTTGAGGCCCTGACCGGCTTGAGCCGTTCAAGCATCTACCGGCTGGCCGCTGCCAGCCAATTTCCGAAGCCGATCCCACTCGGGCCGCGCGCTGTCGGCTGGCGAGCCGACGAAATCGTCGACTGGATTGAGCAGCGCACCGCCGAGCGTGACGGAGCTGTAGGTTGTCATGGCTAAGCGTTCAAAGAAGCCGCTCGAGGCACCTGGCCGTCGTCGAGGTAGCGCGTTAGCCCGGGCCAATTGCTCAGCGCGTAGTCGATCGCCTTGGCCGTGAGGTCGGCCTTGGCCAATTTCTGGCGCTGCTCGTTCAGCCAGGTGTGCAGGGCCTGGGCCACCGGCTTGGCATGCTGCTGACGCCGCAAGCGCTTGGCTTCAGGTTGGAGTTCGCGCGCCTCGCGCTCGATCTCGTAGAGCTTGGCGATCAGCGCCCCCGCCTGGCCCGCGATCTGGCTGCCGTTGAACTGGTGCGCCTCGAACAGCTTCCTGCGCGCGTGCGCCATGCACAGCGCGGCCGTCACGCCCTGGGATTACAGCCCGTGGTAGCCCGAGAAGTCGTCGGACACCAAGGTCCCGGCGAAGCCTTGCAGCACCCGGCGTGCATTGTCGCCACCGCGGCTGGCACTGAAGTCGTACAGCACCGCACGCTGGGCCACGAAGTTCGTCGTGCGGTAGACCCAGACGTAGGCCCGTTTGGTCTTGCCCTTGTCCGGCGCCAACATGGACACCGGTGTCTCGTCGGCATGGATCACGTCGTGGCCGAGGCTGAATTCCTTCAGCGCTTCGGCCAGCGGCGTCAATCGCACGCCGCAGATGTCGATCCATATCCACCTCGTCTCGCTCGTTGATTGCCGAGACACGAGGTTCGCAGCTTCATCGCCGCACGGAAAGATGGGTTGGCGGAACGCTTACCAAACTTTCACAACGCCAAAACTTGTTCTCCTTGGGCGGACCATGTAGGCGGTTCAGTTTGGCGATTTTTCTGGGGATTGGGACCTGATCGGCCTCCGACCTTGCCCGACCTATCGCCGCGCTATACTACTTTTTAATTTTATTAGTATAGCTAGGTTATGCACTCTTCGCCCCTATCCCCTTCCGCACAGGCTGCCTACGCGCAACTTCTCGACGCATGCCTGTCGGTCGACGCGACCCGATCGCCGCGCGACTTGCCGGGGTCATTTGCCAGCAAAAAGGTTCGGGAGAAGATCTATCACTACTTCCAATACACAGAACCATCCGGCGCGCTACGGCAGATCTATGTCGGACCGGATACGCCAGCAGTGCGCAAGATCGTTGCCGATCACGCCAGTGGACACCAGCGCAAGAACAATCTGAGCGCCTTGGCGCGGTCGGCTGCCGCGCTTGGCTGCCAACAGGGCCTATCGTCGCATGTCCGCGTCATCACGCGGTTGGCGGACTACGGATTCTTTCGGGCCGGTGGTGTGCTCATTGGCACGCATGCGTTTGCCGCCATGGGGAACATGCTGGGCGTGGCCTGGAATGGCGCCGTGCAAACCCAGGATGTGGACTTCGCGCACGCGGGATCCAATGTGTCCGTCGCCCTGCCTTGTGATCTGCGCATGGACACGCATGCGGCCATTGAGTCCTTGTCGGAAGGATTTCTTCCCGCCTCGGCGCTGACGGGTAAGGCGGGAGCTTCCTACCTGCATCCGAAGCACCCGGATTTCAGCCTCGATTTTCTGACGCCCATGACACGCGATGGGCAGCCGTTCCTTGAGCCGCGCCTCGGGATCAAGCTCCAGCCGATCCGACTGATGGAATACCTTCTCGAAGATGTACAACAGGCAGTTGTGTTCTCCAGCGGCAGGGTCGCGCTGGTCAATGTTCCCTCGCCCTATCGGTACGCGGTCCACAAGATCATGATCAGCGCCGAACGCGGTCCCGCCCAAAAGACGAAAGCGGTCAAGGATGTGTGGCAGGCGGCTTCGATGATTGAGGCCACATATCCGCAGGATTCAGCACTGATTGTGGAGTCCATTCTGGATGCCATCACACGCGGCCCCGGATGGCGCAAACGATGGGACAAAGGGTTGATGCTGCTGGATTCACGGCACGCTGATGTCGCGGCCGTGATTCGCGACATCACGACGGACCTCGGGTGATACTCCCTTCCGCAAAAGCGGACGGGTTGGGGCCGAATCCGGATGCGCAGCGAGATCAGGTCGCATCGCGGCACGCAATGCCGAGAGCATTGAGTTGGATCGCCGACGACAGCAATGCTGACCGCTGACCACGGCAGGCACTTTATTTTCCGAATAGGAATGGTTATCATTTGCTGAATTACCGCGGAGTTCCTGCCATGAGACATGTCCTATTTTTCACTGCACCGGTGCTGCTCGCTCTGGCCGCCGGCACGGCGGTCGCCCGCGATCTGCCGGAGTACAAACTGGTCATCAA
>JAGWRJ010000687.1 GCA_028869725.1 Alphaproteobacteria bacterium
ACGCCGAGTCTCTGGGGCTTCGAGGAGCGTGAGGTCCTGATGGAGTTCCACGAAGCGGCATCGGGCGCGCGGCTTCACGCCAATTATTTCCGCCCGGGTGGTGTGGCGAAGGATCTGCCTGCCGGCCTCGAAGAGCGGATCGGGGCGTGGGCGGAGAGATTCCCGAAGTTCATCGATGACCTTGAGGGCTTGCTGACCGCCAACCGAATCTGGAAGCAGCGGACAGTGGATATCGGGATCATGTCGCCTGAGCAGGCCCTGGCGTGGGGTTTCTCTGGACCATGCATCCGGGCCTCCGGCATTGCCTGGGATTTGCGGCGCGCCCAGCCCTACGAAATGTACGACAAGGTCGCGTTCAAGGTTCCTGTTGGACGCAATGGTGATTGCTATGATCGCTATCTTATCCGCATCGCGGAGATGCGGGAGAGCGTTTCGATCATCAAGCAATGCCTCGCGGCGATGAAACCTGGCCCCGTCAAGGTGCAGGATCGGAAACTCACGCCACCGACCCGAAAGGAGATGAAGCGCTCGATGGAAGCGCTCATCCATCATTTCAAGCTCTTCACCGAGGGGTTCCATGTGCCGGCGGGCGCGACCTACACGGCGGTCGAGGCGCCAAAAGGAGAGTTCGGCGTCTATCTCGTCTCCGATGGCACGAACCGTCCCTATCGCTGCAAGATCCGTGCGACCGGCTTTGCCCATCTTCAGGCAATCGAGACCATGGCGAAGGGCCACATGCTGGCGGACGCTGTCGCGATCATCGGGTCGCTCGATATCGTTTTCGGAGAGATCGACCGTTGAACGAGTCCGCAACATTCGCATTTGATGCCGAGAGCGAAGACCAGATCGCGACAATCATCGCGAAATATCCACCGGGCCGGCAGGCAAGCGCCGTGTTGCCCTTGCTCGATTTGGCTCAGCGCCAGATGCGACGCACGAGCGGAAGTGCGTGGGTGCCGCGTGTCGCGATGGATGTGATCGCTGCTCGGCTCGACATGGCACCGATCCGTGTCTACGAGGTCGCAACATTTTATTTCATGTTCAATACAAAGCCGGTTGGCAAATACCATTTGCAGGTCTGCACCACGACGCCGTGTTGGCTGCGTGGTTCGGACGAGGTGACCGCCACGTGCAGGCGTGCAACCGGGATTAGCAAATGGGGAGAGACCTCCGAGGACGGTCTGTTCACCATGACGGAGGTGGAGTGCCTCGGCGCCTGCGTGAACGCACCAATTCTTCAGGTCGACGACGACTTCTACGAAGATATGGACGCAGCAAGGACACAGGCGCTGATCGACGCCTTGCGTCGTGGCGAGAAGCCGGCGCCCGGTTCGATGGCCGGGCGCCAGGGTTCGGCGCCCGAGGGCGGTCCGACGACGCTCCTCGACGTCCCGGCGGAGTAAGCGAATGCTCGCAGACAAGGACCGGATCTTCACCAACCTGTATGGCCAGCATGACTGGCGGTTGGCGGGCGCTCGGCGCCGCGGAGATTGGGACGGGACAGCGGCAATTATCGCTCGTGGGCGAGAGACGATTGTCGAGGAGATAAAGGCGTCTGGCCTGCGTGGACGTGGTGGCGCGGGATTTCCAACAGGTATGAAGTGGTCGTTCATGCCGAAGGATGTAGGTCCTCGGCCGCATTATCTCGTGGTGAATGCTGACGAGTCCGAGCCTGGCACCTGCAAAGATCGCGATATTCTACGCTACGATCCGCACAAGCTGGTGGAGGGCTGCCTGCTCGCGTCGTTCGCGATGGGCGCGCACGCTTGCTACATCTATATCCGCGGTGAGTTTTACAACGAGGCCCTGCACCTGCAGGCGGCGATCGATGAAGCCTATGAGGCCGGGCTGATCGGGAAGAATGCCTGCGGCTCTGGCTGGGATTTCGATCTTTATGTTCATCGTGGCGCCGGCGCTTATATCTGCGGCGAGGAGACGGCTCTTCTGGAGAGCCTCGAGGGCAAGAAGGGCATGCCGCGGCTGAAGCCGCCATTCCCGGCCGCGGTCGGGCTATACGGGTGCCCGACAACGGTGAACAATGTGGAGAGCATAGCGGTGGCGCCGACGATCTTGCGGCGCGGCGCTGCTTGGTTCTCTGCGCTTGGCCGACCGAAGAATGCAGGTACCAAGCTGTTCTGCATCTCGGGCCACGTGAACAAGCCGTGCAACGTCGAAGAGGAACTCGGCATTCCCTTGCGTGAGCTCATAGAGCGTTACGCGGGCGGGGTGCGGGGTGGCTGGGAAAATCTTTTGGGCGTAATTCCGGGTGGATCGAGCGTGCCGGTGCTGCCGAAGAGCATTTGCGACGACGTGCTGATGGACTTCGACAGCCTGCGCGACGTGAAGTCCGGCCTCGGTACAGCGGCGGTGATCGTGATGGATAAGTCCACCGATATCATCCGCGCTATCGCGCGTCTTTCGCATTTCTATAAGCACGAGAGCTGCGGCCAATGCACGCCGTGCCGCGAGGGCACAGGTTGGATGATGCGCGTCATGAATCGCATGGTTGAGGGGCGCGCCGAACCAGAGGAGATCGATACGCTGGAGCAGGTCACGAGACAGGTGGAAGGACACACGATCTGTGCGTTGGGTGACGCGGCCGCGTGGCCGATCCAGGGTCTGATCCGCCATTTTCGTCCCGTGATCGAGGAGCGGATTGCTGCCTACAAGGCAGGTCAACGCATGGCGGCGGAGTAAGGCGATGAAGGTCACCGTCGATGGGATCGAGGTGGAGGTGCCTCCGGGCAGCAATGTGCTGCAGGCCTGTGAGGCCGCGGGCAAGGAAGTCCCGCGCTTCTGCTATCACGAGCGCCTGTCGGTTGCCGGCAATTGCCGGATGTGCCTCGTCGAGATCGAGAAGGCTCCACCGAAGCCATTTGCGTCCTGCGCCTATCCGGCCGCCGACGGGATGGTGGTTCACACTGACTCTCCGATGGTGCGCGCTGCTCGACGTGCGGTGATGGAATTCCTCCTCATCAACCATCCGCTCGATTGCCCGATCTGTGACCAGGGCGGCGAATGCGATCTGCAGGACCAGGCCGTTGGATACGGCATGGACCATTCCCGCTACGACGAGAACAAAAGGGCCGTGCGCGACAAGGATTTGGGGCCCCTCGTCAAGACCGTGATGACGCGCTGTATCCATTGTACCCGCTGCATCCGCTTTTCGACGGAAATCGCTGGCGTCTCTGAACTGGGTGCGACGGGGCGTGGCGAGAACATGGAAGTTGGCACCTACGTCGAGAAGGCTTTGTCCTCGGAGCTGTCGGGCAACCTGATCGACATCTGTCCTGTCGGAGCATTGACCTCGAAACCATACGCGTTCGTCGCGCGGCCATGGGAACTGACTAAGACTGACTCCGTGGACGTGATGGATGCCGTAGGGGCCGCAATCCGGGTCGACACGCGCGGTCCTGAGGTGCTGCGGATCCTTCCGCGCCTCAATGAGGATGTGAACGAGGAATGGCTCGCCGATAAGTCCCGCTTTGCACTCGACGGCCTTCGGCGCCGCCGCCTGGATCATCCCTGGGTTCGGCGGGGCGACAAGCTGATCAAGGCGAGTTGGACCGAGGCCTTTGACGCGATCAAAACCCGGCTTTCCGGAATGGATGGTTCGAAGATTGGCGCGATCGCCGGGGACCTTTGCGACGTCGAGAGCATGGTGGCACTGCGCGATCTGATGGCGGCATTGGGTTCACCCAATCTGGATTGCCGGCAGGATGGCGCGGCATTGGACGCGAGCCGCCGCGATTTTTATACCTTCAACACGACGATCGCGGGGATCGAGGAAGCGGACGCGGTGCTGATGATCGGCACCAACCCTCGTATCGAGGCCCCCCTGATCAACGCCCGCCTCCGCAAGCGGTGGCTCCAGAATCAGATGCCGGTAGCGCTCATCGGCGAGCCGGCCGACCTCACTTACAAGGTCGAGATGCTCGAAAACCGGACGGCAACGCTCGCAGCAATCGCCGCTGGAACGCACCCCTTCGCTGCCGTGTTGAAAGCGGCGAAGAGGCCGATGCTGATACTGGGGCAGGCGGCACTCGCGCGCGCCGACGGTGCGGCGGTCCTGGCGCAGGCCTGGTCGCTTGCGGCGGCGTACGGAATGCTTTCGCCCGAGTGGCATGGCTTCAATGTGCTGCACTCGGCGGCCGCGCGGGTGGGGGGCATGGATATCGGGTTCCTGCCCGGTGCAAGTGGCAGTAGCGTGGCCGAGATGCTCGCTGGCAGCGTCGAGGCCTTGTGGTTACTGGGTGCTGACGAAGCGGATCTTTCAAAACTCCCGTCCACGACCTTCGTGATTTACCAGGGGCACCATGGCGATCGCGGTGCGGGGCGCGCTGATGTGATTTTGCCTGGCTGTGCCTATACCGAAAAGGATGGTACCTGGGTGAACACGGAAGGCCGCGTGCAACGCGGTCAGCGAGCCGGCGATCCACCGGGTCAGGCGCGCGACGATTGGGCGATCCTGCGCGCCGTGTCGGCGGCTCTTGGTAAACCCCTTCCGTATGACTCACTGGCGGCACTGCGGAAGTCAATGGAAGCAAAGCACCCGATGCTGCGCGACATTGATTCCCTGCCGCGCTTCGGCTGCGCGGATACGACGGGCCCCGCCGCCAATGGCCAGCTAAGTGAGATGCCATTTGGTGTCTCGATCAGCAACTATTACATGACCGATCCGATAAGCCGGGCCAGCGCGACGATGGCGGCCTGCACCGAGGCCCTCAGTGGCCACGCGATGGCGGCAGAATGACAATGGACGCCTTTCTGGCCACCCCCCTTGGGTTTCTGATCCTCACGCTCGTCAAAGCCTTCCTGCTGTTGGTGCCTTTGCTGATTGGCGTCGCTTATCTCACCTATGCGGAGCGCAAGGTGCTGGCGGCAATGCAACTCCGCAAAGGCCCCAATGTGGTCGGGCCGTTCGGTCTGTTTCAGCCGTTCGCCGACGCGCTCAAGATGATCACGAAGGAGACGATCCTTCCGGCCGGCGCTAACCGCGGTCTCTTTCTACTCGCACCGATGCTTACATTCTCGCTGGCGATGATTGCCTGGGCCGTGATCCCGGTGAACGCGGGATGGGCCAACGCGGACATCAACGTTGGCGTACTTTATCTGTTCGCGGTCTCATCGCTCGGCGTTTATGGCGTCATCGTCGCAGGGTGGGCGAGCAACTCCAAATACGCGTTCCTGGGCGCACTGCGCTCCGCTGCACAGATGGTTTCCTACGAAGTTTCCATGGGCTTCGTCATCGTGACGGTCCTGTTGTGCGTGGGGTCTCTGAACGTCACCGCGGTGGTAGAAGCCCAGCGGCACTGGTGGTTCTGCGTACCGCTATTCCCCATGTTTGTGGTGTTCTTCATCTCGACGCTTGCGGAGACTAACCGCGCGCCATTCGATCTTCCAGAAGGCGAGAGCGAAATCGTGGCCGGCTTCTTCGTTGAGTATTCGTCGATGAGCTTCGCACTCTTCTTCCTCGGGGAATACGCCAATATGATCCTGATGGCGGCCCTGACAACGATCCTGTTCCTTGGTGGTTGGCTAGCTCCGTTCGGACTCGCGCCATTTACGTGGATCCCGGGTCCAATCTGGTTCATTGCCAAGGTCTGCTTTTGTCTCTTTGTCTTCCTTTGGGTACGAGCGACCTTCCCGCGTTATCGCTATGATCAGCTCATGCGTCTGGGCTGGAAGGTGTTTCTGCCGTTGTCCCTATTCTGGCTGGTGCTGACGGCGGGCGTTCTGGAGTTCGCTGGCTGGCTGCCGGCCTCGTGAAACGGGTGGGTTAGGTATGGCGTTTCTCGATCGCACGGCACGTGGGTTGCTGTTGGAGGAACTCGTCTCCGGCATGGCCTTGACGCTGCGGTATTTCTTCCGCCCCAAGGCTACGATCAATTATCCTTACGAAAAGGGCCCAATTTCTCCGCGCTTCAAAGGGGAGCATGCCCTGCGTCGCTATCCCAATGGCGAAGAGCGTTGCATCGCCTGCAAGCTTTGCGAGGCCATTTGTCCGGCGCAGGCTATTACCATTGAGGCGGAGCCGCGTGAGGACGGATCGCGTCGGACCACGCGTTACGATATCGATATGACGAAATGCATCTACTGCGGCCTTTGCGAAGAATCGTGTCCGGTCGACGCCATCGTAGAGGGCCCCAATTTCGAGTTTGCGACCGAGACACGCGAGGAGTTGCTGTACGATAAGGATAAGCTGCTCGCGAACGGGGACCGCTGGGAGGCGGAGATTGCGCGCCGGCTAGAGCTCGACGGACCATACCGGTGAGGACGTAAGAAATGTCGATCTTCGCGGCGATAGCTCACGCACTTCCGGCCATCGCGTTCTGGGTCCTTGCCACCATACTTGTCGCGTCCGCGGCGATGGTTGTCTCCGCGCGCAACCCGGTCCACGCGGTGCTCTTTCTTATCCTTGCGTTCTTCAACGCCGCCGGCTTGTTTTTGCTCGCCGGTGCTGAGTTTCTGGCGATGATCCTGGTGATCGTTTACGTCGGCGCCGTCGCGGTCCTATTCCTGTTTGTGGTGATGATGCTCGACATCGACTTCGCGCGGCTTCGTGAAGGGTTCCAGCGCTATGCGCCCATAGGGGCAGCTGTTGGTGTGCTTCTGCTTTTCGAGCTCGGGGTGGTGCTGAGTGGCTGGCATGTTGCGGCTGGCGCCCCTGGGCTGCGCGCCGCACCGATTGCCGCGACCCTAACCAACACGGCTCAGCTCGGGACCCTGCTCTATACTCATTATATCCTGTTGTTCCAGACAGCTGGCCTTGTGCTTCTGGTGGCAATGATTGGCGCGATTGTACTCACACATCGTGAGGGCACGGTAAGCAGGCGACAATCCATCTCCCAGCAGGTTGCTCGTGATCCGGCTATGACGTTGGTGCTGATGGATGTTGCCGTGGGTGCAGGCGCCGCTGAGTTCCTGCGCCCGGAGCCAGAGGTGGGCAAGGTCGAGCCGGTGCATGAGCCCGCACATCATGGAGGCCACTGAGATGGCAATGGCGCTGCCGGTGGGGCTAGGTGCATATCTTGGCGTATCGGCAATCCTGCTCGTCCTCGGCGTGTTCGGAATATTTCTGAATCGTAAGAACGTGATCGTCATTCTGATGTCGATTGAACTCATTCTATTAGCGGTAAATCTAAACCTCGTGGCATTTTCTGCTGCGCATGGTGACCTGGCGGGGCAGGTGCTAGCCATGTTCGTTCTAACCGTTGCTGCCGCAGAGGCCGCGATTGGCCTCGCGATCGTCGTTATCTACTTCCGCAATCGCGGATCGATCGAAGTCGAAGACGTCACCATGATGAAAGGGTGACGTGATGCTGGAATCACAACCGAGCCACTCTGCTCGGACTGGCCATCCCATCTGTTTCTGCTCCTCGGGGAACTGGCGTCGATGCTAACTGCCGTTGCCGTCTTTGCGCCGCTTGCCGGCTCTCTCACCGCGTTGCTGCTCGGGCGTCAGATTGGTGATCGCGCCTCTCAGGCGGTGACGATCCTGTGCATGCTGCTGGCCTCCGCCTGCGGCGTGATAGGCTTTGTAGATCACGTGTATCTGGACGTGCCCAAGGATACCGTCGTTCTTGCCACCTGGGTCCAATCCGGCACATTTCATGTGAACTGGGCGCTGCGGCAGGACTCGCTGTCTGCCGTTATGGTAGCGATGGTTACCGTCGTTGCGACGCTGATCCATATCTACAGCGTTGGCTACATGAGCCACGACAAGACGATCTGGCGGTTTTTTTCGTACCTGTCGCTGTTCAGCTTCGCAATGCTGACGCTGGTGACGGCTGATAACCTTCTCCAGCTGTTCTTCGGCTGGGAGGGCGTTGGCCTCGCGAGCTACCTGCTGATCGGCTATTGGTACGATCGTCCGTCGGCCTGCGCGGCGGCGATAAAGGCGTTTGTGGTCAATCGAGTGGGCGACCTCTTCTTCGCTATCGGCATCGCGCTCATTTTCGTTACCTTCGGGTCGATTTCCTTTGACGCCATCTTTTCGTCGGTCGTGACGCATGCGCATGACACGTATCATCTCCTAGGCTATCAGTTTCCGGTGCTCGATGTGGCTGGGGTCCTGCTGTTCCTCGGCGCGATGGGTAAGTCGGCGCAGATTGGCCTGCACGTCTGGCTGCCGGACGCGATGGAAGGGCCGACGCCCGTTTCCGCTCTGATTCATGCGGCCACGATGGTCACGGCTGGCGTGTTTCTCATGGCGCGCATGTCGCCACTGATGGACTATGCCCCCAGTGCGCTGGCGATGGTAACCATCATCGGAGGGACCACAGCTCTTTTCGCTGCGACGATCGGTTGCGCTCAGAACGACATCAAGCGGGTGATTGCCTACTCGACCTGCTCGCAGCTTGGGTACATGTTCGTCGCGGCTGGGGTGGGTGCCTATCAAGCCAGCATTTTCCATCTTCTGACCCATGCCTTCTTCAAGGCGCTGCTGTTCATGGGCGCCGGCAGCGTCATTCACGCGATGTCGGACGAGCAGGACATGCGGAAGATGGGAGGCATCTGGCGAGCGATTCCCGTGACGTATGCTGTCATGTGGGTGGGCAGCCTCGCTCTCGCCGGTGTCCCACCCTTCGCCGGGTATTTCAGCAAGGACGCGATCCTTGAGGCAGCCTGGGCTGCGCACACGACCGTGGGTATGTATGGCTATATCTGCGGTCTTGCTGCCGCGTTCCTGACTGCTTTTTATTCCTGGCGGCTCCTTATAATGACCTTCCACGGCAAGCCTCGCGCTGACCATCACGTGATGGAACACGTGCACGAAAGCCCCGCCGTGATGCTGTGGCCGCTTCTCATTCTCTCGGCCGGCGCCATCCTGCTCGGCTGGATTTTCCGTGAACAGCTTATCGGCCCTGATTGGCACGCATTCTGGGGTTCCGCGATCACTATCGCGCCAACCAACCATGTCCTTGTCGACATGGAGAAAATGCCGTTTGCCCTCAGCCTTGCACCGACGGTGCTTGGTGCCTGCGGGATTGCGCTGGCTTATTACATGTACATGGCGAAGCCGGAGCTGCCATCGTTGCTCGCATCCAGGTTTCGCTTTGTTTATGAACTACTGCTCAACAAGTGGTATGTTGATGAGCTTTATGAGCGAATCTTCGTCAGCCCATTCAAATCA
The DNA here is from genome assembly GCA_028869725.1 of Alphaproteobacteria bacterium. Lineage (GTDB taxonomy): Bacteria > Pseudomonadota > Alphaproteobacteria > Micropepsales > Micropepsaceae > Rhizomicrobium. Next base: position 9,137 of record JAGWRJ010000687.1, read on the forward strand.
CTTGCTGCATTCCTCTGGCAGACGGGGGACGTCACGATTATCGACGGGATACCAAATGGCCTAGCGTCGATAACCGAGGTGGGCTCTGAGCGCGCGATAAGGCTGCAGTCGGGCTCTTTGGCTGTTTATGCGTTCACCATGGTGATCGGTGTTGTCGCGCTCGTCACCATTTACCTCATCATACGGTGACGCAGATGAACGTCGCAGGCTTTCCTCTTCTTTCGCTCATCACTTTCCTGCCTCTGGCTGGCGCCGTCGTCATCATGTCGGTGCGCGGAAGCGAGGCGGTGGTTGCAGCCAACGCTCGTTGGGCCGCACTTTGGACGTCGCTTATCGTATTTGGTCTATCCCTAGTTCTCTGGGTCGATTTTGACCCATCCAATGCCGGGTTTCAGTTTCGTGAGACGCTAAGCTGGCTTCCGGCTTGGGGTATTACCTACCGTATGGGAGTGGACGGCATCTCGGTGCTGTTTGTGCTCCTATCAACCGCGCTGACACCTATTTGCATTCTCGCGAGCTGGCAGGCGATCACCAGTCGCGTCCGGGAATACATGCTCGCCTTCCTTATTCTCGAGACCATGATGGTCGGCATGTTTTCGGCTCTCGATGCTGTGCTGTTCTATATGTTCTTCGAGGGCGTTCTAATTCCAATGTATCTTATCATTGGCGTTTGGGGTGGCCCACGGCGAGTTTATGCCGCACTTAAGTTCTTTCTCTTTACCCTGGCTGGTTCGGTTCTGATGCTTCTGGCGCTGCTTGCCATGTGGTACCGGACGGGCAACACGGACATCGCAGCCTGGCTGCAAACGAGTTTCCCGGTAGGCATGCAGCCATGGCTGTTTCTTGCCTTTCTCGCGTCGTTCGCGGTCAAGGTGCCGATGTGGCCGGTGCATACATGGCTGCCAGATGCCCATGTGGAAGCACCGACGGCGGGGTCAGTGATCCTGGCAGGTGTCCTGCTGAAGATGGGGGCCTATGGCTTCCTTCGCTTCTCAGTACCGATGCTGCCGCAGGCAACTGCGACGTTTGCTCCTCTTATGTACGCGCTTGGCATCATCGCAGTCGTCTACACCGCACTCGTTGCCTTCGCGCAGACCGACATGAAGAAGCTGATCGCGTATTCCTCCGTAGCGCATATGGGCGTCGTGGTAATCGGCATCTTCACCGTGAACGTGCAGGGCATTTCAGGAGCTCTGTTCCAGATGCTCTCGCACGGTGTCGTCTCAGCAGCACTCTTCTTGTGTGTCGGCGTCGTCTACGACCGGATACATACCCGTGAGATTGCCCGGTATGGCGGGCTGGCCGATCGGATGCCGGCTTACGCGCTGGCATTCATGCTATTCAGTATGGCCAGTATCGGACTGCCAGGCACGGCTGGGTTCGTTGGTGAGTTTCTGGTTCTTGTGGGAGCGTTCAAGGTCAGCTTCTGGCTGGCGCTGTTGGGTTCGCTCGGCATGATACTCGGCGCGACGTACACGCTTTGGCTCTATCGCCGGATTATTTTCGGAACGATCACGCGCGCCGATCTCCTGGGCATCCTCGATCTTTCGCCACGTGAGATTGCCGTCTTCGTCCCGCTGGCGGTGCTCACGCTCTGGATGGGGATTTACCCCTCCAGCTTCACTGGTTTCTGGGATGCGACGGTGAGCGCCCTGGTCCTGCACCATCAGCAGGCGATGACGCATACAGTCCATCTGGCTGCGGCAGGAATGATGCGATGAATTGGTCTCTTGCTCTGCCGGAATTGGTGCTTGCCTGTGCTGGCATGGCGTTGCTTGTCGCCGGCGTTCTCGTTCGCACCAACGCCTTCATGCTGTCGTGCACCGGTGCACTTGGAGCATTTCTAGCAGCTGGTGTGTTGGTCGTTACGACGAGCGGCGGGCATGCCTATTCCGATCTCTTCGTCGTTGATGCATACTCGCGCTTTGCAAAAGTGCTCATCCTGCTGGCGGGTTCCCTTGGTATCCTGCTCGCCCTGGATTGGACGCGACAGGAACACCTGCGGCGTTTTGAATTCCCACTGCTGATGCTGTTTTCCACCGTCGGCATGATGTTGATGGTATCGGCCTCGAGCCTCATGACGCTGTATGTCGGCGTCGAACTGATGTCGCTCCCGATCTATGTGCTTGCGGCATTTTCGCGCGAGAACGTGCGTAGTGCCGAGGCGGGTCTGAAATATTTTGTTCTTGGCTCGCTGGCCTCAGGCCTGCTGCTTTATGGCATCTCGCTGGTCTACGGTTTCGCGGGGGCAACGGAGTTTGCCACGGTTTCCGTCGCGCTTTCTAACCCCGCTCTGCTATCGCCGGGCCTTGTCGTCGGCGTTGTGTTTGTACTCGCAGGGCTCGCCTTCAAAGTGTCGGCGGTTCCATTCCACATGTGGACCCCTGACGTGTATGAAGGCGCACCTACCCCCGTCACGGCATTCATGGGTACGGCTCCTAAGGTAGCCGCTATGGCCTTGTTGGTGCGTGTGATGGATGGCCCCTTCGGACATCTCATCGGTCAGTGGCAGATTCTCGTGTCCTTCGTTGCCATCGCATCAATGCTGCTCGGCTCGCTGGCTGCCATTGGACAGCGGAACTTGAAGCGGCTGATGGCGTATTCCTCAATTGGACACATGGGATACGCCTTGATTGGCCTCGCGGCAGGAAGCTCCCAAGGGGCACGTGGGGTGATGATCTACCTGGTGACTTACGTATTCATGAATGCCGGGACCTTTGCCGTTATTCTTAGCATGCGTCGAGGTGGTCGCTCACTCGAAGGCGTGTCGGATCTCGCAGGTCTCGGAAGGACCGACCCTGCACGCGCCATGTGGCTGGCCATTTTCATGTTTTCGATGGCGGGGATTCCGCCATTCGCTGGCTTCTGGGGGAAATATTTTATCTTTGCTGCCGCCGTGCAGTCGGGGCTATGGGCGTTGGCTATAATTGGCGTTCTTACTAGCGTGATTGGTGCCTTTTACTACATTCGTATTATAAAGGTAATGTACTTTGATGAGGCAATCGAAGCGCTGGACGCCATGCCTCCATCGCTGGGCTTTGCCGCGGCGGCCACCGGATTGTTCACCGGGCTCTTCTTCGTCTTCCCCGCTCCCATCGTGGCGGCAGCGGAGGCTGCGGCGCGCGCGGTACTGGGCTGAGACTGCGATGGCTTTGAGCGACCCGAGGAAAACAATCCCCTGGTTCTGGACGTCCTCGCGGGGAGCCGGGTCATGACTGCGGCGGCTATGAGCCCGTGCTGACAATCAGGCTCGATCGGTTCTTGGGACCAGTATTCACTGCGCCCGACGAGACCATCCAATGTTGCTGGTGATAGACGCGGGCAACACCAACGTGGTGATGGCGGTCCATGACGGGCCTGAGTGGCGCGGAACCTGGCGTATCGCGACCCAGCCGCAACGTACGAGTGACGAATACGGTGTCTGGTTGCTGACGTTGCTGCGAGAGTCCGGATTGAGGCGGGATGATATAGCTGCGGCCGTAATCGGTACCGTCGTGCCCGCGGCCCTGTATCACCTTCGGCGGCTGTGCCGTGACTGGTTTGGCGTCGAGCCCCTTGTGGCGCGAGCTGATCTGGATTGGGGCTTTCAAATCCGCGCTGATCGACCCGGCGAGGTTGGCGCCGACCGATTGCTGAACACGCTGGCCGGCTATGATCGTTATGGCGGCCCGCTCATTGTGATTGATTTCGGCACCGCGACGACATTCGACGTGGTTGCCGAAAATGGCGATTACGCAGGTGGCGTCATTGCGCCCGGAATCCAACTGAGCCTTGAGGCGCTGCATCGAGCCGCAGCTCAACTCCCGCGTATCGGGATTGCGCGCCCACAAGCGGCCATCGGCCGCAGCACGATTCCAGCGATGCAGTCCGGCATTTTCTGGGGCTATGTCGGCCTGATCGAGGGTATCGTTTCGCATATTCGTGGCGAGTGGGGCAGCGAGATGCGGGTCGTTGCGACAGGGGGCCTAGCACCACTCCTGGCTGAAGGCACCATGGTGATCGAAAAGACTGACCCAGATCTTACGTTGGAGGGCCTACGGCTGCTTGCCGCACGCAACCCAACGCCGGTCTACCGGCGTACCCGCCTCCCTGACAGCGATTCGGCTCCCGGCTGATGGGCGCACCATTTCCGGAACTCGCCTTTGTGCCACTTGGAGGCACTGGCGAGATCGGCATGAACCTCAACGTCTATATGGCTGGCGAGAGCCTGTTGGCGGTGGATTGCGGGATCGGCTTCGGCGGTACGGAGCGGCCAGAGGCTGAGATCATGCTGCCCGACCCTGCGTGGTTGGTACAACGGCGGGCGGGCCTCACGGGTCTGGTGATTACACACGCTCACGAGGATCACGTCGGCGCGGTCGCTTATCTGTGGCCCCGGCTGCGATGCCCTGTTTACGCGACGCCATTCGCGGCGGCCGTGCTGCGCCGGAAGCTTGCCGAGGCTGGCCTTGTCAATGACGTGCCACTTACGCTGATCCCGCCAGGCGGGGCATTCGGATGTGGGCCATTTTCGTTGCAGTTTATTAATGTCGCTCATTCGACTCCAGAAGCACAGGCGCTGGCGATCCGAACGCCAGCAGGTCTAATCATTCATACCGGCGACTGGAAACTTGATCCGTCACCGACACTCGGCCCGCCTACGGATGAGGCGGCGCTTGCCGAACTCGGCCGGCAAGGGGTTCTCGCGTTGGTCTGCGACAGTACCAACGCAATGGTTGAGGGGCATTCTGGTTCTGAAAGTGATGTCCGAGACGAAATAGCGTCGATCATCGCTCAGACACGCGGACGCATCGTGGTGACGTGCTTCGCTAGCAACGTTGCTCGCGTTGAAAGCATTGCTCGGGCGGCGCGGAACGCTCGCCGCAGCGTTGTGATTGCCGGCCGCTCCCTGCGTAATCTTGAGGTTGCCGCGCGGGATTGCGGCTATCTTCGCGGCATCCCGCAATTTCTGCCCGAAGAATCCGCCGAGGATATCGCCGACGACAATCTGCTTCTGCTCGTAACCGGCAGTCAGGGTGAGGCGCGCAGTGCTTTGTCGCGGATCGCGGACGATCGGCATCGCAACATCGCGCTCGGCGAAGGCGATACCGTGATATTTTCGAGCAGAGTAATCCCCGGCAACGAGCGAGCGGTTGCGGCCGTCAAGGATGCCCTCGTACGGCGGGGGGTACGGTTGATTAGCGATGATGAGGCTCACGTGCACGTCTCCGGGCATCCGGCGAGAGAAGAGCTTCGCACGCTCTACCGCTTGGTACGGCCGCGGTACGCGGTACCCGTACATGGCGAGGGCCGGCATCTTGCGGCGCACGCGGCACTTGCTCGTGAGGAAGGAGCGAAGCCGATATTGCTCGACGACGGCGACATTCTGCGCTTGGCGCCAGGCGAGCCAGAGGTGGTAGATGCAGCCCCTGTTGGTCGGCTGGTGCTCGATGGCACGCGCCTGGTCCCGTTTGACGGGGCGGTGATGGGTGCTCGCAGACGCATGCTTCAGGGGGGGCTCGTTATTGCCAGCCTGGCCGTAGATGCCAGGGGCCGACTACGCGGGATGCCCGTGGTGAGTGCACCTGGGGTGTTTGATCCCGAAAGCGGCGAGACGCAGCGCCTCGCGGAGGCGCTCGCTGATGAGTTATCGGAGCTCGGGCCGATGGGCGGAGATGAAGATTCTCTCGCCGATGCAGCGCGTGCAGCACTGCGTCGTGGGCTAGCGCGCGGGGAAGGGCGTGGAGCTGGACGCCGACCGCAAGTCGAAGTGCATTTGGTGCGGCTGTGAACCCATTCACCGGGACGGCGCTGTACTTCACCCTATGGTGGTTGGTCCTTTTCGCGGTCCTGCCGTTCTTCAGCCGCCCACAATCGGCGCCGGATGAGGTCAGCGGTTGGCGTGGAGTGCCATTACGACCTGTCGTTTGGCGCGTCGTGCTCGCCACGACGCTGCTTGCGGGAATTGCATGGCTTGGCGTGTGGCTGGTGGTCCGGGAAGGATGGATCGCCCTTGATCGCGGTTGGATGGTCCCCAAACCGTAGGCGCATAAATATCAGCCATATTCTGGCGGTGCCGCGCGCATGGTGCTGATAATTTGCCCAATATCGTTCTAAATGCCGAAATCTCACGCCGTCGAGCGGAAAATTTCGGTGGACTTTGCGGAGGGGATAGGCAAATTTATCGGCAGGATGAGGGTTGACCCTCATCCTGCCGTGTGACTGGCGTTTCCTCCCTAAACCTGGGCCGTGCTGCCATTGGCGCGCGGCCCTTTTTTTGTCTATCGCCTGTCTGGGGCGCTGTCACGCGGATTCCTTCGCTCATGGACAAATTTAGCGTATTTTCTTTCACTCTATCGTTGTGCGGCGCAACAAATCATTGAGGCTTCAAATATCCCCGGCATTCGCCCAAGGGTGGCACAATTGCGTGTTCGGGGCTGCGATAAGGACTCGATCCGCTTAGGCAAAACCGGTACCCAACTGCCAGCTGGAGATCTCCGGTCCACTTAGCTTGGCTCGTCTTCATAAGAATTCGCGGAATTATTTCATTATATTCAAAGAAATTTTTATTGAAATCTGCCATAAAGAAAATAAGATTTTCTGGAATGCAAGATTCTACTAGGGCGACACCCGCCGACATCTCGATCTAAATCGTCGCCGTTTTTGGAGTAGGCGGTGGGCGCAGCGCTAATGCGGTGAAACGGCCCTCGGCCCTCGGCCCGCGGCGTTTGCTCCTTCCCATCGTTCGTCGGCGGCGCGTGCGGATCTGTCCTTTTGGCCGCTTGCGGCGAGTTCTTGACTCTCAGCGATGAAATGCATCGCCCGACGCGGCTTCGCAGGCGGGGCATCAAGCGGTAGCCGGCTATCGAGCCACTTCTGTTCGCGCGCGGTAGTTTCTATGGTGGCGGGGCGTGCCGGGGCGCCCCACGGTTAGGTCGTGCATCCCGTATGCCCGCGGAGATGGCCGCGCGACAGAGCGGCTTTGGCGGTGCGTGCTTGCAGGGAGGGGGCTGCCTGGCTACCAGGTCAGATGGTTTAACCGGGAAGGCTGTGATCGCTGGTCTTTGGCGGACTGCGACGCCAACACTCATCCGCGCGCCCCCAATATGCGCGACGCCCACTAACCCAACACTCGTAATTTCGATACGGAACAACAACATGCGACTTGCCCACAGCTTTGTTCCCACCCTTCGCGAAACACCGGCAGAGGCGCAGATTGCGTCGCATCGCCTGATGCTTCGCGCGGGCTTGGTGCGTCAGACAGCCGCTGGCATCTATGCGTGGCTACCTGCTGGCTTGCGTGCGCTGGCCAAGATCGAGCAGATCGTCCGCGAGGAACAAGACGGCGCCGGAGCACAGGAAATGCTGATGCCGACGATTCAGCCCGCGGACCTTTGGCGCCAATCGGGGCGATATGAGGCCTACGGTCCAGAGATGCTGCGGGTTCGCGACCGACATGACCGGGAACTACTCTATGGCCCGACCAATGAGGAGATGATCACGGATCTGTTTCGCCAGGGGGTGCGTTCCTACCGTGAACTCCCCCAGAATCTCTATCACATTCAGTGGAAGTTTCGGGATGAGGTGCGGCCACGCTTCGGCGTGATGCGCGGGCGAGAGTTTCTGATGAAGGACGCCTATAGCTTTGATATCGACTATGCCGGTGCTGTCGTTTCCTATCGGACGATGATGCTTGCCTATATGCGCACCTTTCAGCGCATGGGCTTGAGAGCGATCCCGATGCAGGCCGATTCTGGACCCATCGGCGGCGACCTTAGCCACGAGTTCATCGTTCTGGCGCCAACGGGCGAAAGTCAGGTCTTTTATGACGCCGGCTTCGAGGAGATTGACTGGCTGGGGGCGGATTACCGGTATGGGGACGCAGCCGATCTCGAGCGCTTCTTTCAAAAGATGACGTCGATGTACGCGGCGACCGATGAGAAGCACGATGAGGCTGCATTCGAAGGGCTGCCGGAGGCGAGGCGGCGCTCAGGTCGTGGGATTGAGGTCGGCCACATCTTCTATTTCGGCACCAAGTACTCCGCACCGATGGGGCTATCACTGGCCGGCCCTGACGGCCAGTCAATCGTACCGCATATGGGCTCTTACGGTATTGGGGTGTCGAGACTGGTTGGCGGTATCATCGAAGCAAGCCACGACGAGGCAGGTATCGTGTGGCCTGATGCCGTTGCTCCTTGGAAGGTCGGCATCCTCAATCTTAAGCCTGGTGACGCCGCTTGCGACACGATGGCAGAAGCCCTGTATGCGACGTTTGGAGCGGAAGCACTTCTGGACGATCGCGACGATCGCCCCGGAGCGAAGTTCGCGGATGCAGATCTGATGGGGCACCCGTGGCAGATCGTCGTTGGCCCCCGCGGTGCTGCGGCGGGGGAGGTGGAGCTAAAGCGCCGGGCCACTGGTGAGCGAGCGACAGTTTCCCTGGACTCGGCGCTCGCTCGCATTCTCGGCTGATGAGCGTGGGTTTCGAGCGAATGGTGGCGATGCGCTATCTGCGTGCGCGTCGCGGCGAACGCTTCGTGTCCATTATCGCTGCAATTTCGCTGGTTGGGATCGCATTGGGAGTCGCGACGCTCATCATCGTGATGTCGGTGATGAACGGGTTTCGCACCGAGTTGCTGGCGCGCATCCTCGGCCTGAACGGACATGTGGCGATCTATGCTGCGGGAGTGCCAATCCGCGATTACACGTCTCTTGCGACACGTATCGAAAAGCTGCCCGGTGTCACGGCGGCCCTACCGATGGTGGATGGCCAGTGCCTGTTGACCACCGATCGTGGAGGCGCCGTAGGGGCCGAGGTTCGTGGGCTTTCCCCGTCCGACATGGAAAAGCTCACGGTCGTGTCGCAACACATTGTTGAAGGTTCACTCGGAAACCTGCGCGGGCCCGATGCGATTGCCGTCGGAATAAGCCTTGCGCAGCGCTTCGGGTTAGGAATCGGAAGTCGCGTGACGCTGGTATCGCCGCAAGGGATGGCGACGGCATTCGGCACTGTACCGCGCATCAAGTCGTACAAGGTCGTGGCCATCTTCCGCGTGGGGTTCAATGAGGCGGATACGTCCTTCGCGTACCTGCCTTTGGACGCAGCTCAGTTGTTCTTTCAATCACCCGGAGCAGTGACGCAGATTGATGTGTTCGTGCGTAATCCTGATGCAGTCGCGGCGACGACGACAGCATTGCATAGACTGCTCTCTGGAGTGCCGGTCAATCTCGTTGATTGGACCCAGAGCAACAACTCGTTCTTCAACGCTGTTGAGGTCGAGAGGAACGTCATGTTTCTCATCCTCACGCTGATCATTCTTGTTGCTGCATTCAATATTGTTTCCTCCCTCTTCATGTTGGTGAAGGACAAGACCGAGGATATTGCAATTCTTCGCACTATGGGTGCCTCGTCGTCCTCCATCCTCAGAATATTCGTGATGGTCGGGTCCTCAGTGGGCGTCGTTGGAACCATTCTTGGTGTTCTACTCGGCGTGGTATTTTGTCTGAATATAGATTCACTGCAGCATTTCCTGGAGCGTCTGACAGGCACGAACCTGTTCAATCCAGAGGTATACTTTCTGTCACAACTGCCGGCCGAGCTACGATGGCAGGAAGTTCTGCAAGTGGCGCTGATGGCGTTGGGCCTGTCCTTCCTGGCGACCGTCTTTCCTTCCTGGCGAGCGGCACGCACCGATCCGGTGGAAGCATTGCGCCATGGTTGAGCCCGCGCTTCGCTTGGCAAATGTGGCTCGCACCTTCCGCAATGGCGATGTGCGCCTCGAAGTCCTGAGAGGCGCCGAATTGGCGATTGATGCAGGCGAGGCCGTGGCGCTGGTTGCGCCCTCCGGGGCAGGGAAGTCGACGCTCCTCCATCTCGCGGGACTGCTGGAACGACCAGATGCCGGTGAGGTCCACGTATTGGGGCGCGCAACGATGTCAATGAGCGACAGGGAACGGACCGCTTTGCGTCGCGATGCGATCGGCTTTGTTTATCAGTTCCACCCCCTTCTTCGCGAGTTTTCTGCGCTAGAGAATGTCGTTCTTCCCCAGATGATAGCCGGTCATAGCCGCGCTGAAGCAGCGAGGCGCGCGGACACGCTTCTGCAAGGGTTCGGCCTTGGCCAACGGCTAGAGCACACGCCCTCACGGTTGTCGGGCGGCGAACAACAGCGCGTCGCCATTGCCCGTGCGCTGGCCAACAACCCATCTGTGCTCCTTGCCGACGAGCCTACTGGAAATCTGGATGTCGCGACAGCGGATACGGTGTTTGCCCAGTTGATGGATACCTTACGGGAACGCAACATTGCGGCTCTCATAGCAACGCATAACCCTGATCTGGCCGCCCGCATGGATCGCCGCGTGACACTGCGCGCGGGACGTATCGAGATCTTGCCGTGAGCGCCAGCTTCATTCACCTGCGCGTGCACAGCAGTTACTCGCTGAGCGAGGGGGCAATAAAATGCGGGAAGATCCCTGATCTGGCACGAAAGTCAGGGATGCCTGCCGTCGCTATCACGGACACGGGCAATCTGTTTGGTGCGATTGAGTTCTCGCAGGCATGTTTTTCGGCTGGAATACAACCCATCATCGGCTGCCAGTTGCTGTTAGCTGAGGCTGGCGTCACGGCGCCTGTCGTCGCTCTCGCGCGGACGAAGGTCGGAATGGCCTCACTCCAACTGCTGTCCTCGACCGGTTACATCGAGGCGCCTGCAGGCGAGCGGCCGCGCATTTCACTGGAACATCTTCAGCGACATTCAGATGGGCTGTTTCTGCTGACGGGCGGCCCCGAGGGCCCCCTGGGCCGGCTGCTTGCCGACGGGCGACCGGAGGAGGCGAGACGCCTTCTCGCCGCATTCCGGGAGGCCTTTGGTTCGCACCTCGCGGTGGAGCTGATACGGCACGGAGCCGAGATAGAGCGGTCCGTCGAGCCTGGTCTGCTGATGCTGGCCGAGGAGGCGGCATTGCCGGTTGTCGCCACCAACGAGTGTTTCTTCGCCGAACCGTCGATGCATGAGGCGCACGCGGCGTTGCTGTGTATCGCTGAGGGGCGACAGCTTGCTGATCCGGGTCGACGCAAGGTCAGCTCTGAGGCTTGGTTCAAACCCCCGGCTGCCATGCGGGCGGCCTTCGCTGATTTACCGGACGCGTGCGACAACACGCTTGCGATTGCTCGTCTCTGTTCGACTATGGCTGAGACGCGGCGTCCGATGCTGCCGACCTATCCCGATATTCGTACCGGCATGAACGAGGCAGAGACGCTACGCGCTATGGCGCGGGAGGGTCTACAGAGACGGCTGATGGCGGCAGCTATCACGAACACGGAACCCTATCAGCAACGCCTAGACTTCGAGTTGGGCGTTATCGAAAAGATGGGGTTTCCTGGCTACTTCCTGATCGTTGCCGACTTCATCCAGTGGGCCAAATCGCAGAACATCCCCGTTGGTCCCGGCCGCGGCTCCGGTGCGGCCTCTGTTGTCGCCTGGGCGTTGACGATCACGGATCTGGATCCGCTCCAGTACAGTCTTCTATTCGAGCGCTTCCTCAACCCTGAACGTGTTTCGATGCCGGATTTCGACATCGATTTCTGCCAGGACCGGCGTGATGAAGTGATCGCTTATGTGCGCCAGCGCTATGGCGCGGATCGCGTCGCGCAGATCATCACCTTCGGCAAGCTCCAGGCGCGTGCCGCCGTGCGTGATGTTGGCCGCGTGCTGGGTCTGACCTTTGGGCAGGTTAATAAAGTCGCCGAGCTGATACCTAACAACCCCGCAAAGCCGGTGACTCTGGCCGAGGCCATCGCCGGCGAGAAGCGGCTGCAGCAGATGCGGGAGGAGGACGAAGCAATCGCACGATTGCTATCGATCGCCCAACAACTCGAGGGGCTCTACCGCCATGCGAGCACTCATGCCGCCGGAGTGGTTATCGGCGACCGCCCCCTGATGGAACTGGTGCCCGTCTACCGCGACCCGCGCTCAGACATGCTCGTTACGCAATACTCGATGAAGTACGTGGAGCAGGCGGGTCTGGTGAAGTTCGACTTCCTCGGCCTGAAAACGCTCACCGTGCTCGACGTCGCCTGCAAGCTGGTG
>JAGWRJ010000688.1 GCA_028869725.1 Alphaproteobacteria bacterium
GCGCGATCAGCGCAGCCACTGCCAGATGGCCGCGATTGGGCCTGGCCGCTGCAAACATGGCCTCCATGGCAAAGCGTCGACGCCAGGCCTCGCACCGCATCGCCTCCGAACTGACAAAGTCCGCGAAGTCGATCGGCGCCATCCGGGTCCAGATGCCGTCGGCTGACCGGAAGTCGGGGATCCCCGATTCGGTCGAGATCCCCGCCCCCGTGAAGATCACCGCACGTGTGGCCGCACGCAACTTTGCCGCCAGGGCGGCCTGCATATCGGCCGCTGCGTTCACTGCTTCAGCTTGCCGCAATGGGGCGAGAGCCAGCGACCATCATAGTGATAGGTGAGATGAACGGACCTGCCGTTCGCCATGCCGCTGAATACCATGGACCCGGTATAGTGCTTGGGGTTCGCGTAGGTGATCTGAAGGTGGCCGGTTCCTTTCGGCTCCTCGATGCACACGAGCTTGCCGCGCAGCGTCGGCCCATTGCTCGACTGGTCTTGGAGCGAGCAGCCGGCAACATCCTGCGCCTTGCTGAGGCGGTTTGACTCCACTTCCGCCTCAGTCATGCAGTGATCGGCTGCGATGGAATTGGGTCCGATGATATCGATCCCATGCGCCTGCATTTGGGCCCGCTGTTGGGGGGTCAGAAAGGCGTTGGCTGCCTCGTTGACAGTGACGGTTACCCGCCACAGCCCCTTCGTGCCATGAGCGGCCTGGGCGACAGGAGACATAAGCGCGGCCAGCAAAAGGGTGCCAGTTGCAAGGGTTACTCGTTGCATGGGCGATCCTCTGAAACGATGCTATCCTCATCAAACCATGCCATGACCTCCGCTGCGGGAAAAGACGCCGTCTCGCCGCCGAATACGTCCGCCAGCAGCACCTAGCGCCCCTTATGACCGGGGCCCGAGCGGGACCAGCCTGTGTCGCTGGATCTCCGTGACCTGGTTCCTGTCATCGACAAAAACCACCACCGGATCCAGCTGCGGCATCTCATCGGGGGCGAGCCAGGCTTCGGCCAGAATGATGATCTTGTCGCCAGGATGAAAGTGGCGCGCCGGCGGACCGTTGAGGCAGATGTCGCCTTTGCCATGCGGGCCTTCGAGGACATAGGTCTGCCAATAGGTTCCGTTCGAAAGATTGGTGATGTTCACATACTGGTAGGGCTGCATGCCGCTGGCCTTCAGGAGTGCGGCATCGATGGTGATCGAACCCACATAATTGAGTTCGGCCTGCGTAACGGTGGCCCGATGAATCTTCGCCATGCAGGCGCGAATGAGCATGTCTGAATCTCCGGGGGAATGGTTCTGTCCGTGCGCCCGGCGCGCGCACGGAGCCTAAAATACACCTGGCAGAATCCGCCAGCGCCGCCGCGCAGCATAGGCGCGGTAGGCCGGATCTTCCATCAGCAATTGCTCTTCGGCGAAGAGCCGTGCCAACTGCGCACTATAGGCAACAAAGTACATGACCACGTTCCAGCCGCTCGCATTGGCGAGCAGAAAGCCCACGTCCATCAGCAGATACCCTGCATACATGGGATGGCGGACGAGGCCGTAGGGCCCGCCGCATTTAAGCCCACGCCGCGCAGGCACGAGGCCAAAGCTGCGCCCCAGCGAGAGCTTTGCCCACACCTGCACGCCGAAGCCAACCAGAATGATCAGACCACAGGTCACAGGCGCCAGCAGCGCTGGGCCTCCGGCTCGTACCAGCAGCGGAACGCAGGTGCCCGTCATCGTCAGGATCCAGTCACGCGGACGGCGGCTGAGCGGGTGCGCCGGCCGTCGCAGCAGGATGAGACCAACAGGAATGCTTTCACCAATCACAAGGAGTAGCGAAACAAAATGGCCATGGCGCACGAAATCTCCGCCCAGCCGCGCGCACAGAGCAACGAACAGGCCAATGACGACGGCCCGCTCGATCAGGTCGAGGATAAAGTCAATACGTCGCTTCGCTGCCGGCGTGGTGGCGAGATCCATCGCCCTTCCATGCATTGTGCTGGTCGATCAGAGATTCATCGCGAAGTTGACACTAACCCCGTTTGGACTTGCGCCAAAGCCGACACGGTAGCGGTTGTCAGGATGGTAGTGTGAGACCAGCAGCATGTTGACTCCCCAGGCCACCGCATCGCCCGCAATCACGTCATACCAGTGATGCAGATGGGCCTGGGTACGGGAATAACCGACGAAGACCGAAAGGGCCTCCGCGGGAATGCCGTAGCGCCAGCCATAGCGGTGCCACAGAAAGGCTGCTCCAGCTGAAGCACTGGCCGCCGAATCCGAGGGCATGGACTGCCAGTTGGAATGGTCCGGACGCTGCTCGCGTATCACGTGTTTAAGGCCATAGGTAATTCCGACAGTCGCGATGTAGGAAGCCGCAAACTGATAGAAACCGTTGTAATCGTCTTTCCACAACGAGATCCCTGCCGCCGCCGCGGGCAGTGCGAATCGCAGGATCTTGCCCGCATCGGTGATCGTGGGATTGCCGTAGACCTTGATTACCGGAGCAGGCGCCACGGCAGGCGCAGCCTGCGCGATCGGCGGCAGAAGCATGCTGAACACCAGCGTCGAGACGGCAGCCAGGCGCTTGGCAAACATCGATCACTCCAGGGAATTAGGTACTCGGCTCATACGCGATATAGCGGATCAATGCACTTTACGAAATCCCAATACGGGGAAAACGACAATGGCAGGAAGCGATCAGCCTGGACCGGCACATCCCAGAAGCCAGGCTGCACACTCATCGGCTCTGCCAGACGAGCCGGCTCGACATTGAATAATTCCACACCGCGCCCATGACCGCACCGGCAAATCCTGCAAGCCACCATTTGGGCTCCTGGGAGAACAGCCATTCGGCGACGCCGATATTGGCGATCGCCCCTGCCGTGCTGATCAGGCAAAACCCTGCAAAGCCCCGCACCATCTGCCAGCCTCTAAGGCGGCGGTCACGCCAGGTCAGAAGGTTGTTCAGAACATAGTTGTTGGTGATGGCCATACCGGTCGCGAAGAGCTGCGCTGGTGCAAAATGATTGCCATCGAAAGCGAGATAACCGAGGAGC
>JAGWRJ010000689.1 GCA_028869725.1 Alphaproteobacteria bacterium
GGACATTCGAATAGGAGTAGGTGTTCAGAGTGCCACCGACACGAACGACATAGTCCGGGAAGCTGCGAAGAATGCCGGCGTAGTAATCACCCGAGCGATAGCGTGTCGGATGGATGCCGTTCACTGCGTCAGGGGACTCACGCGACTCATGGGTCCAGTAGTAGTTAGCACCGCCAAACAGAGAAGTGACGTTATCCAACTTCAGACGACCATCTCCGCCGGCGTAGAAGTCGTCATAATTCTCGGTTGTGAAGCGGGCATATCGAGCAAGATCTGCACCCGCCCGAAGGACAAGCTGATTGCCGCCGTCCTCCAAGGTGGCGGTCAGCCCGGCGGACAGCGTCGATATCCAGTCGCTCTTCTTTCTGTTCTTGGTGACGTAAATGTTGTCAGAAAAGAGCTCACCAGCAGACAAGCTTGCGTCCAGCGCAAAAGGACCGAGGCTCACCTTCTGCCCTGGCGTTGCAGCGGGAGCGCTTTGGCTCGCAGGAACCTTGGTCAACCCCTTTGTTTGAGCATCAACTGAATTGCAAAACAGAAATGGCAGCGCCGTTCCACAAAGAAGGACGCGACCTAGCGGACCAAGCCATCTCATTTCCCCATGCCCCCGTCTCGCCCCCACCGGGCGGGCCTGCGATAGTGCACGCAGCATCGCAAAACTTGTTTCATTGTCTGACGATGGTCAATAAGCGGGCGTTGTCATCCCATACGAGCCGTTGCGTCACGGAAACCCAACCTATTGATCATACTACCGTTTTCATGTCCAGTTTGCTTGGCGGCGGTGTCAGCCCCCAACAGGCACCGGTCGATGCCTAAGATACAGACATCGACCGGATTCCACCTCAAAGGTTGGGGGTGACTAGTAGAACAGTCCATACACTACGCGCAGAATGAGACCGGTCTGGACATTCACTAGAAGTGCATCATCTCCGTACCGCACCCATACATAGCCGTAAGGCGGGTTCATGAGACCGAAGGCCCAGTAATCATTAATCCAGTAGTTTTCGGTCCAGAAGATGGTCGGCAATATCATCCCGAACACCCAGCGACGATAGTACCAGCCGTTCGGGCGGCGGTAGGGCTGCCAGTGGAAGCGATTTGTGGCGGTGAAATTGCGCTCCCAGAGTCCGGGATTGAACCTCTGATGCTGACGCCAGTCTGGCGGACGCTGGCCGGGACGATATTGTTGCCAATTATAGCGTTGCTGGATCTGTGGCGCACGGCGATCCTGCACCCGGCGTTCAAGCTGAACGCGGTCCCGTGTCTGAATCTGCTGATTACGCTGTATTGCGCGGTTCCGCTCGCGCATTTCCTGCTGAGCGCGAGAACGCTCTTGTATCACATTCTGGCGCGGGGAAGGCGGAACAGTGCGGCTGCGTTGCCGAAGCTCCTGCTGTGTACGCGAGCGCTGCTGCGTCGTACTCTTCTGCCGTTCCTGTTTGCGTATGACATTCTCCTGCTGGTTCTGCGCCTGGGCATATTGCATCGAAGCGCTCTGCAGCGGGCTCGCCGAGGCATATGCTGAGACTGCCAGTCCCAGACCAAGTGCCGCAACCGAAGCTGATAACTTCCTCATCTCCGTCACCTTTCCTAGGGCCCGACGCGGGGCCATTGGGCGGGACATTAATAATCCGCATAGTCTTTGACCTCTTGAGCCACATCAATTGATGTTCGGACCTACATGAGATCGCCAGGCGGCAAGGATCGTGTGGAACTTGACCTGCCGCAAAACGCGCCTTCGATAATGGAGAGATCGTCAGATGCTAGCTTAGGATCTCTATTCATGCGCCCTTATATTCATCGTCATCTTCCACGAGCCTTAGCCCTGGCCGCACTTGTCGGCTTGGCCGCATGCGCCAGCGAGCCGGCGCCATATGCGCCAAAGACTGCTGGACAAACAACAGGTTACACTGATGCACAGCTGACAGCCGATCGCTATCGGGTCACGTTTACTGGAAACGCATCAACCGACCGGCAGCGGGTCGAGGATTACCTCCTCATGCGCTCGGCACAGGTCACAATCAATGCCGGTCGGAACTGGTTCATGTTCGATACTCGTACCACCCAGGCCAAGACTACCTACATGTCTACCTTCACAGGTTGGCCGGGCTGGCGCGGCTATGGCTGGTATTGGCATAGCTGGGCATGGGCGCCTCCGTATGACTCTGTGTCCCGCCCCATCACGCATTACCAGGCCTATGCGGAAATTGTTCTGCTGACAGACGAACAGGCAAAGACTGAACCGCGCGCAATCAATGCACGTGAATTAATCCAGCATTTGCAGCCGATTATTTCAACTCCTCAGGAAAGCGACTGACTGGATTGCACGTACGGATCGCACCCAGAAGAACTTTAGGCCCCAATTCTGGCGCCTGACCTGACATGACATTCTGCACATGCCCAGCTTGATAATAATCAATGTCATTTAGCGTGCTTAATTGAAGATTTTCGTCGGGGAGGAAAGTTCCGGAGACAGGGTCAGAAAGGACATGTCCATGCGCACACTATTAGGAAGATCTGCTCTCGTGGTATTACTAGGCGGACCACTGTTGCTGGGTGGCTGCGCCAGTCAGGAAGCTGTCGAGCATGCCCAGACGACTGCCGACGAAGCGATGACAGCCGCACAGCATGCTCAAGCTGCAGCTGACGCGGCAACTCAGAAAGCTGAAGCCGCAAGTCAGAGCGCCGATAGCGCATCTCAAAAGGCCGATGCTGCTGCTGCCGACGCCAAGCGTGCCAATGACCGTCTTGATGCGATGAAACACAAAAAGAGAGGCGAGCGCGGCTAACGCACGCGTCTCGGCAATGCTGCATATCAATGCTTGGCCGCGTGCGGACATCCGCAGCGGCCAGGC
The DNA here is from genome assembly GCA_028869725.1 of Alphaproteobacteria bacterium. Taxonomy (GTDB): domain Bacteria; phylum Pseudomonadota; class Alphaproteobacteria; order Micropepsales; family Micropepsaceae; genus Rhizomicrobium. Next base: position 2,856 of record JAGWRJ010000689.1, read on the forward strand.
GCACACTACGGCC
>JAGWRJ010000690.1 GCA_028869725.1 Alphaproteobacteria bacterium
CCTCGCGAAGAACCCGGATGGGTATTGCCCGGATCACTCGTGTGGGGTCACCTTCAAATCCGCGGAGTTACAAGTGGGGGAGAAGGCGTAGTCGAAGCTACACCGAGGGTTCCGCCAGGAAGTCAGGCGGCTAAGAGCGGTACTGTTCGATACCCCGCTTGTTTTCGCGGGGAAATGCAGACTGGTATCGACGCTGAAGTCTACCGGAAATCTACCGTCGACCGCGGTTCAGGATAGTCGGCGGCGAAGGTGGACATGGTCGAGCAAGTGGACACCGTAGATTGGGCCGCCACGAATCCGTGGCTCTCACCCAAAGCAGGGGGATTTGTAAGCTACGCAGCCAACTCAACTGCTCTAGCCTCAAGCAGATCAATAAGCACGCGCTCAACACGACTTCCCCCCACGCTAATGCGCTGATCTACTGATACCCATTTCAATAATTCGGCAACATCGGCGTACTGCCCCCTTGCAAATTGACCGACAGCATCAACCAGACAGAGTGAGAGCCGCGTCTGGTCGCTGGGCTCTTTGGTCGCAATTGCCGCCCTGCTTTGCTCCAGCGAGGCGAGATCGCCGGCTGATGCCTGAATACCGGCAAGATGCAGCGCTATGAACGGATGCGAAAGCATGGAGCTGAAGCGCCCGGACAATGCAGAAACTGCAGCCGAGACCGGACGGATAGTTCCTGTTCGCAGATATTCACGCAATAGAAAACCGCCGCAATCGGCCAGAGTCAGCACCGGACCACAGCGAGTGGTCTCGGGCGCACAGTAACGCTCGTAGCGCTGCCACGCCTGCTCGGCCAACCCCAACTGCCATTCCGCCAGCGCCAGATGCCACTGAACGTGACCATACATGGCGCCGCCTTCTGCCGACCGGCGGTGTTCGTTTAGCCAGTTACCCAGCAAGTCCAGCGACTCTTCAGGCTTGCCCTGATCGTGCAATACATGAGCATAGCCGTGGATAACGTAGGGCGCCTGCGGCCGCTGCCGCAGTGCCCGCTCGACAAGTACACGACCGCGGTTCCGATCGCCGGCCTCACTGGCAGCAAACCCGAGGCGCGCGAGACATGCCCAATCGTCATGCAAAACGGGATCGACCGATTCCATGATACTTAGAACGCGCTCAAGCTTGCGCGCACCGCCGTAAAAGATCAGGTAACCACAAAGTTGCGAGATGACCAGCAGGTCACAGGGATTGCCAGCGATGTAGGCCTCGGTCGCTGCAAGGTTGGAATAAGGGTCGTCAAGCAGGGCAAAGAGCGCGAGGATATGCGCACGCTCCCAGGGCAGCGCGTCTTCTGCCGCCATGAGTGCACGCTCTTTGAAGACATCGGCGTCTGCTGAATTAGCGTCTTTGGCAAGCATGTAGCGTGCGGCCAGGGCCAGAGCGAGATTGCTGTCCAGCGCCAAAGCCCGATCGAGGGCTTCTGCTGCGCCCGTCTCAGAGCCAAGGATGCGATCAACAGCCAGCTGATACTGTTCTGCAGCTTCAAGACTGCCTGTAGTAAGGGATTGGCCCGTACGCGCGTCAATCATGTTGGTTCCTTGCACTTCAAGTTTCAGAGACGCCGAACTGCTTCAATGAGTTTTCAGTGTAGTCCAAACCAAAGCGGGACGACCAAGTGGGCCGACAAGACTATGATGAAAAGACCAGTACTGATCCCGCGACGCCCAAGTGGCGGTACTCGCCGAACCGATACCCACGGATGTGGCCGAAGCATTGCACCCGATTCAGCACGAACTGTTCGATCTCGGTAGCGAATTCTGCCTGTCGGGTTACATCGCCATCACGACGGAGCATGTAAAGCGGCTGGAAACCACACTCGACAAATTCAACGATAATCTGCCGCCGCTCAAGGAATTCATCCTGC
>JAGWRJ010000691.1 GCA_028869725.1 Alphaproteobacteria bacterium
GCCGTCCAGTTGCGATGAGCCGGCCTCTGCGTCAGGCGCATATAGGTCCATGCGCGGCATTTTTCCCTCCTTGTCCACACGCAGGTTCCGGGATTCAGTCCACAAACATGGCGAGCTGGTTAATCTTGCGTCTGCTCGTGTTCGTTCTATTGGCGTCTGGAAAGTCGTCTCTGATTGCGCAATGATCGCGGCCCCAAGGGTCCAGCGTGGCTGCGACACATGGGCCAGAGACAAACCAGGGAAGCTGGAGCGCGGGGGCAGCGCCACGCGCTTTTGGGGGGCAGGATCAAGATGGCGCATCGGTACTGGCTCGCTCTGTTCTGTGGCGTACTGTGCGCAACCGGGGCACAGGGACAATCCATTGAGACCGTGACGGTGACGGCAGCGCGCATGCCCGAACCGGTCGGGCAGAGCGCGTTTTCGGTCGTGACGCTGTCAGCAGCAAAGCTGGCGCAGAGCGATCGCCTCGATGCCGCCCTCGCGGCGGTTCCTGGTGTCTCTCTCTTTCGTCGCGACAGCAGTATTTCGGCCAATCCAACGACGCAGGGCATTTCGCTGCGGGCGATTGCACCGTCAGGTGCAGGCCGCGCCCTGGTGCTTCTCGACGGCGTGCCGATGAACGATCCGTTCGGCAACTGGGTGATCTGGTCGGCGCTACCCTTTGAGGACATTGGCCGCGCCGAAATCGTACGCGGAGCCGGCACCGGGCCTTATGGCTCAGGTGCCCTGACCGGAACGATCTTGCTGAGCGAGCGCAGTGGCCGCGGTCTTGCCGTGGCAGATGCCTCAGCCGGTGGGCTCGGGACGGCGCGGGCAGGTGCATCGGGAGGTGCGCAACTGGGCGGGATCGCGCTTTTTGCCAGCGCGTCGGCGGAACATTCCGATGGCTGGAATCCGGTACTTCCGTCGCAGCGTGGGGCCGCAGATCGCCCGTTGTGGTTCAATGGTGCATCCGGATCGCTCAGTGCCATGACGGAGTTAGGTGGCAGCATGACTGCCTCGGCACGCATCGGGCTTTATGAGGAGGCGCGCGGCAACGGCGTGGTGGGAGGCAAGGCAAATGCGCACGGGATGATGGCAAGTCTTGCGCTTGCCCGCGCCGCGACAGCTCGTCATGCCGGCTGGCGTCTTCAGCTGTGGTCGCTCAGGAGCAATCTCAGCAATACCTTCACCGCGGAAGCTGCGGACCACATGCGTGCGTCAGTCGTCAATGACCAGTACGCGACGCCTGCCTGGGGATGGGGCGCCAATGCGGCCGTTCTGGGAAGCTCGGGGCCGTGGCGCTGGGAAGCAGGTGGCGATCTCAGAAATGATTCCGGTGAATCGCGTGAGCATTATTTTCCCGTCGGCGGCGTGTTTCGCGATGCACGCCGCGCCGGTGGACGCCTCGTCATCGCCGGCCTTTATGCCGAGGGAGCCTGGAATACGCCGCATTGGCTGGTGACTGCAGGCGTGCGTGCCGATCGCTGGGCCACCTCGCAGGGCCACCTCATCCAGAGCAACATCGCAACCGGTGCAGTTACCTCGGCGAGCTATCCTGCGAGCCGGTCTGGCGTTGTGCCCACCGGCCGCATTGGCGTGAAGCGACAGATCGGTGGGGGGATGTATCTGCGGGCGGCGGCCTATGCCGGGTTTCGGGTGCCGAGCCTCAATGAGCTCTATCGCCCCTTCCGGGTGGCGAACGTGATCACCAACGCCAATGCCAATCTAAAGCCCGAAACGCTCTATGGCGAAGAAGTCGGCTGGGGTGGGCATGCCGGCGCCGTGATCTGGCAGCTCACGGGTTTCTACAATCGCCTTGCCGATGCCATCACCAACGTCACGGTTACGCGTACGCCCACCTTGACCATTCAGCAGCGGCAAAACGCCGGCAATATCGATGCGTTGGGTCTTGAAGGCGATCTCTCCGACCGGTTGAGCAAGGAGCTTCGTGTACACACGGCATTTGCGCTCACCGATGCCCGCGTGCATGCCACGGGCGCAGCGGCGGGGCTCAATGGCAAACGGCCAGCCCAGGATCCGGTCGCCACCCTGATTGCCGGCGCGGACTATTCTCCGCTCAATCCCTTGCAGCTATCGGCCCAGCTCAGGTTTGAAAGCGCGCGCTTCAATGACGATCTCAATCAGCAGAAGCTCGGTTCGGCGCTGACCCTCGATCTGCGTGCAAGCTGGCGTCTGCGTCCGCGCTGGGATGCCTATGTGGCCGTCGACAATGCGACCGATGCCCGTATCGCCTATCAGGTGGATTCGCCCGGGATCGATCTTTATGCGGCGCCCCGGCGCATCATGGTCGGCGTCAGCTACGTGCCCCGGATCTGAGCACGTCGCCTGCAACCCAGCTGCGCATCCTGAACCGGCAACGCCGCGTCAAGCCTTCGGTGCTGCCTGCGGGCAGCTCAATCACGGCGCAGCTTTCTCTGCGCGGCGGATCTTCCGCGCCATCTGAGTGGCATTGCTCCAGGCAGGTCTTCCCGCGACATGGGTGCGCAGGTAATTGGCCACGTCGCCAATCTGGGCGTCCGAGAGGATGTTCGCGAAGGCCGGCATGAACGCACCGCCGTGCGGAGGCGGCAGCGGAAGGCC
>JAGWRJ010000692.1 GCA_028869725.1 Alphaproteobacteria bacterium
CCGTGTGCCATCAGGCGGCAGACCGGGTCGCTCGAGTAGTTTGCGAAACATCACCGCGCGCTCGTTGTCGAAGTCCAAAGCGGCTCGCTTGGAGGTAATAAGTAGCTCCCGAACCAGACTGGAGTTCCCAGGATTTCGTGGACACTTTTGGCGAAGGTAGCGAAATCGCTGGAGGTGACGAGTGGCCAAGCGCCCTGGAAGCAGCGTCGTTCGACGGAAGTACGAGTTCATCAAGTCGAACCAGAAAGAGCATAGCGTTCAGATGATGTGCCGCTTGCTGGGCGTGGCACCCAGTGGGTACTACGCATGGCTCGACAAGCCGGTTTCCGATCGGGCTCGCGAGGACAAGCGCTTGCTCCGTCTGATCCGAGCTTCATTCGATGCGAGCCAGGGCGTGTACGGTGCGCCGCGCGTCTTTCTTGATCTTCGAAAGGCCGGCGAGACATGCAGCAAGCATCGCGTTGCTCGATTGATGCGCGAGAACCATCTGCGCGCCAAGGGCGGCTATCGCACCCGCCGTTATGTCGCAGGAGGGAAGTCAGCCGAGCTCATCCCGAACCTCGTCAAGCGCAACTTTGATGTCTCACAGCCTAATCGCATCTGGGTCACCGACATCAGTGTGCCGCAGCAAGCGGCGTGAGAGATGAGGGTATGGCCCCTCGCCATCGGCTTGCAGGAGCAGGTGGCAAACCACCGCAAGCGGCTTGGGTCAAAAGCCCCGGTCGTGAACGTTGCGGAAAAGGCGCCCTTGAGGCGTCAGGTATGAACCCGAAAGACGAACAACCGTGAACAGCCGTGCAAGCGTCGAAAGTACTCAGATGACATCGAAACCGGGGAGTGATGTTGCTCCGGGATCAGTCTGGCAGGTGCCTGCTTATGGGCCAGGCGGTGTCCGGCGTAGAGGCTGCGTGAGGCGGGTTCAGGCTCTTGCGTTGAACTGCGGGAACCTTCGGTGGCGATGGCAAGGGAAAGGCACAAGCCCGCAAGGCGAGGCCGACAGTACCGATGCGTCACCAAGGGACGGAGCAGCTCGTAGTAGTGATGAAGTCGCGGTAATCGCGATGGAGCGAAGGGGCTGCGTCATTCGCTCATGGTTGTGGGCCAACTGCGCAAGCAGGAGGAGCCCGTGGGCATGAGCAAGCCGTTTGCGATTCCCAAGCAACAGGTCTGGGAAGCGTACAAGCGTGTGAAAGCCAATGGCGGTTCATCCGGGGTCGATCAGGAATCGATCGAACGGTTCGAACAGCGCCTCGGCGACAACCTGTACGTACTTTGGAATCGGCTCTGCTCCGGCAGCTATTTCCCGCCGCCGGTGAAGGGCGTGGCGATTCCGAAGAAGTCAGGCAGTATGCGGATGCTCGGCGTGCCCACGGTGGCCGACCGGGTGGCGCAGACCGTGGTCAAGATGGTCTTGGAACCGATCCTTGAGCCGCAGTTCCATCCCGACTCGTATGGCTACCGACCCGGGCGCTCGGCGCTCGATGCGGTGGCGTGCGTACGGCGCCGGTGCTGGGATTACGACTGGGTGATCGAGTTCGACATCAAGGGATTGTTCGACCACATCGATCATGGGTTGCTGATGCGGGCGGTGCGCAAGCATTGCCGGATTCCATGGGTGCTGCTGTACATCGAGCGTTGGCTCACGGCACCGATGGTGATGGCGGACGGGCGGCAAGTGGAACGGACGCTGGGCACCCCGCAAGGGGGTGTCGTGAGCCCGCTGCTGGCCAACCTGTTCCTGCATTACGCGTTTGACCGCTGGGTGGCCGAGCATCTGCGGAGTGTGCGATTTTGCCGCTACGCCGATGACGGGGTCATCCACTGCCAGAGCCAAGCGCAGGCGGAGTATGTCCTGCGCCGGATTGCCGCGCGGTTCAAGGTCTGTGGGTTGGAGCTGCATCCGGACAAGACACGGATCGTTTACTGTCACGACATCAACCGTCCGGCGGACTACCCGGTCGTGCAGTTCACGTTTCTCGGCTACACCTTCCAGCCGCGCAAGGCGGTGGACAAGTACGGTCGGATCTATGTGAACTTCTCGCCGGCGGTCAGTCGCGACGCGTTGCGTGCCATGCGGCAGACCATCCGGAGTTGGCATCTTCAGCTCATGTGCGACCGCGAAGCTGGCAATCTCTCCCGCATGTTCAATCCAGTCCTTCGTGGCTGGATGAACTACTACGGGCGGTTCCGCGGTTCTGCGATGGACGCTGTGTGGAAGCACGTGAACGCATACCTGACCCGGTGGCTGAGGCGCAAGTACAAGAAGCTGGCCCGTCATAAAACGCGAGCCGTTCGTGCACTTGGAAAGTTGGCCGACGCCGTACCCCATGCCTTCGTGCACTGGGAGCTTGGTTACCGCCCAGCGGCTGGATGATGGGAGCCGGATGACGCGAGAGTGTCACGTCCGGTTCTGCGAGGGGCTGGGGCTGCAATGCCCCGGCCTACTCACCCGTATGTCCGGACCTGGCAAGGCTGGCTCTACTTGGCCGTTGTACTGGACCTCTTCTCACGAAAGGTGATCGGTTGGGCTACCCGTCAGACCATCCATCGTGAACTCGTCCTGGACGCTTTGCTGATGGCGGTTCGCCAGCGCCAGCCAGACGACACCATCGTGCACTCGAATCAGGGGTCGCAGTATGGCAGCGACGACTGGCGACGCTTCTGTCGGTCGAACGGCCTGCGGCCCAGCATGAGTCGGCGAGGAAACTGCTGGGACAACGCTGTGGCAGAGTCCTTTTTCGGTTCTTCAACGATTCGTGTAGAAACGGTCGTTTGGCCGTTTAAACGGATGACGGGATCCAGGGGTTGGCGGGAAGATGCTTGAGCTTGCCGCAGATGAGGTAGCTGATGGTGATCAGACAGCGGTCGGTGCGATAGCCACGGGCGCGTGCCTTGGCGGCCTGGATCAGGCCGTTCATGGCCTCGACAAAACCGTTGGAGAGGCCGGAGCGGAAGTGCGCGACGAGTCCGGCCAGGTGCTGGCGCAACGTGGCGCCAAGACGCTTGAAGGGTTTCAGGCGCGAGCGCCGGGCCCAGGAGATCCAGGCGGTCAGCTCCCGCTCGGCGTCTTCGGCACCCCGGGTCTGGGCGAACAGGGCGCGCAGGGCTTCCTTCAGACGCCACGCGCGCGCCGTCTGCAGGCCGGAGCGCTGCAGGTGATGCATCAGGGTGAGCTGACGCTCACTCCAGTGGCGGGCGTCCTTGAGCGTCGCCCAGCGGCTGCCCTTGAGCTCGGGCCGGGTCTTGGTCTCGGCCCGGCGCACCTCTTCGAGGGCGGTATGGGCCAGGGCCACGACGTGGAAGGGATCGAAGCTCAGGCTCGCCTGCGGACAGTGCTGGCGGGCTCCAGCCTGGTAGGCCTTGGACAGGTCCAGGCTCACCGTCTCGATGGCCTTGGCATCACCGCCGTGCGCGGTAAGATCGGCGGCGAAGGCGGCAAAGGTCTGGCCATCGCGGCCCGGGGTGGCGAACAGCAGCCGGCGCTGGTCGGCGTCGTGGAACAGGGTCAGGAAGCGCTGGCCGCGGCGCGCACTGCGCTCATCCACCGCGATCCGCCGGACTTGCGCGGGATCGGCCTGGGCGCGGGCCCGCTGCACGTGATGCTCCAGCACCCGCCAGTTGCGCCCATCCGACACGCCCAGCAGGCGGGCCACGACCCGCGCCGGCATTTCCCGGCACAGGGCGACGATGAACGCCTCCATCGTCAGCGAGAAGCCGGAGCCCTTGCGGCTCCACGGCACCTCGACCTGGCTGGTCTTGCCGCACTGGCTGCACGCCACCCGC
>JAGWRJ010000693.1 GCA_028869725.1 Alphaproteobacteria bacterium
GTGAGTCCCCTGACGCAGTGAACGGCATCCATCCGACACGCTATCGCTCGGGTGATTACTACGCCGGCATTCTTCGCAGCTTCCCGGACTATGTCGTTCGTGTCGGTGGCACTCTGAACACCTACTCCTATTCGAATGTCCTATCGACGTCGGGAATTATCGACAATGGAGGGCGCGACCGTCGTGAATACGAGCTTGGAGCGCGTGTAAGTTATCGTCTTACGCAGAGCCTGCTTCCGTTTGTTCAGATGTATTGGGTGGACCGTAGCTATGATCGTGCACTCGACACGTATGGCTATAGACGATCATCGACCGGATATCGTACAGCCGTTGGAATAAGCGGCGATCTTCTGCCTCAGTTGCAGGGTGAGGCCTATGCAGGGGTCTTAATACAGAATTATGAAGACGCAAGATTTCATGGCGTCAGTGATCCGGACTTTGGCGTACGCCTGAACTGGAAGCCGGTGAGCGGAACGAGCGTGCGAGGCTTTATCGACCGCTCGGTGGAGGAAACCACACTTCTGGGTTCCTCGGGATATCTCCGTACGGCTGTGGGAGGTTCATTCGAGCAGGTAGTTCGTCCAGATCTGACGATGACCGGCCACTTCTATTACTCGGAGAACGCCTATGCCGATGTAAATCGAATTGATCATGTGAGTGACGCAGGGCTCGGGTTCAAATACTTCTTCATTCCAAACATTTACTTCGCAACGGATTATGCATTCATCCACCGGACATCTAGTACCGCAACGGATGATTTCTATGAAAATCGTATCTGGTTCCGTATCGGTGCGCAGCTCACGCCTGCTTACACTGCAGATCCTGACACTTTTCTGCCCGTCGTCGATACGACGCGTCCTGGTGGATTTTACGTCGCGGCGCTTGCGGGCAACGGTACGCTGACATCTGCGGTGGATGGGCCACGCGGAGGTGAGGGTGGTGGCGCGGGAACGGGCGGCGAGCTGACTGCAGATTTTGGCAGCAATGGCTGGCAGGGCGACATAGCGGCTGGCTATGGGGCTCTGGTTGGGCGCATCTATCTGGGTGGCGAAGTTGATGCCGCGCTTGGATCTCAGCACTGGCTTCATGGCGGCGGTGGGGGAACCCGGATATTCGGAGTAAGTCAGCGCGACAGCTACGAGATCGCTGCCCGATTGGGCTATGTCCTCGAAAACCATGCACTTCTCTATGGCCGCTTCGGCGCCGTCATGACCCAATTTGCCACATTTTATCATCAGGGAAGTCATATCGTCAGACCTGAAGGGTATCAGCGCGGTTTGCGGTTTGGTGGCGGCGTTGAAGTGCCGCTGGGCGGAGCACTTTCCGGACGCATCGAGTACACCCAGACATCTTATGCAGATTACAATGTGAAAGCGGGTGGTCCTGCCGGCAGCGGACCTGACAATTTTGCCAATGAAGAAAACCTGCTGCGCTTTGGTGTGGTCTATCACATTGACTCTGAGGCGCCAGGCAAGCCGGCGCCGGCATTCAACTTCGGAGGTGCCTACGCAGGAGTACAGGCCGGTTTTGGGGGTCTGATATCGCAGAACGCCGGACCACGAAAATCAGGCCAGACGCTAAACGCCCAGCGTGCCGGCTATGGCGCAACCGGGGGCGCATTTGCCGGTTACGGTATTGCGCTTGGCAATCAGTACTATCTCGGCGGCGAACTCGATGCTGAGGGGTCCAACACAGATTGGAACATCGAGCGGGATCCTACAGGGCGTATCTATTCGGTCTCGAAGATCTATTCGCTCGGTGCGTCAATGCTGGCCGGATATATCTTCAAGGAGAACACACTTGTCTATGGACGCATCGGGGTGGTGCACACCCGGTTCGCCAATAAATATCATGATGAGGGTGGCGCCAATTACGTTACGCCCGATATCTCGAAAAACGGCTTCAGGCTGGGGGGCGGCGTTGCTGTTCCATTGTCCAGGCATACGTTCCTGCGTCTTGATTACACCTGGACACGGTATGGCTCGTACAAGGTGAATTATGTCACCGGAACTGACAGCTTTCGTAATTCCGAGAACCTCTTCCGCGTCGGCATTGCCTGGAAGTTTTAACTCCGTCAATGACATAGCCGAACAGTCGCGTGTGTTTCCACGTGAAGGCGGATGCGTATTTTAACGTATGCCCGTCTTGATCCGCGTCAAATGGTTTTGCGTGTTTCATTGCATTTTCCTCATGAAGCGCGACGCGAGTGCATTGAACCCGACAGACCGGGACATCATATAGCGAAGCATCAGGTGCTCCTGCGACGATTGGGTTTGCCAGTTCGTCCTAAAAGGTGAGGTTACGTGCAATGAGATTGCAGCATCCACGGCAGTTTCTCATGATTTCCGCGGCCGCAGCGGCTTTGATGTTTGGTCCTGGCATTTCTCACGTTGCACCCTTTGGTGTGGTGGGGGCTCAGGCACAGGAAAGTGGTCATAGCGGTAGTGGTCAGGGCGGCATGGGTGGCCAGGGCGGCCAAGGCGGGCGCGGTGGCCAGAGCGGGCAGGGCGGCGCCGGTCGCGGTAGTGGTACGACCACACACGGTACCCCCGGAAAGGGTCTCAGCGGTCACGTCTTCGAACAGGACGAGGGACCAAGCGCTGAGGCCAAAGGCCCACAATATGGCGGAGGCAAGTCCACCCTGGGCAAGCCGTCTGGCGCCGGCACCAAGAAAGGTGATGAATTTGGCGATCTCTGGATCATCCTGCGCGACGCTAATGGTGTGCCCATTCTCAACGCAAATGGCTTTGTCCAGCCCATCGA
>JAGWRJ010000057.1 GCA_028869725.1 Alphaproteobacteria bacterium
AGGGAGCCGATGCGGCGCTGAAGGATGATCCCGGTTTTAACAACGGACTGAATGTCAAAGCCGGAAAGATCATGCATCCCGCTGTTGCCGAGGCCCTGAAGTCCGTACTTTGACGGAAGATCTATACCAACAGATCCAACAGACGCGGAACAGTCCCTTCGTACACCAGGATGGTTGCGAGGGGACATCTCTGCAACGCGGATAAACTTGATCTTCTGTGCCAGTCCCGGCCGGTTTACATCTGCGGCTTTGCTGGAACTGAGGTCTTGGGACCGGGTATTGGCGGAATGGCCTGAACCCCAACATTGAAGAACCATTGCTGGTTACCAGCATTCAGACGCCGGTGAACCACCGTATTGTTCAGTGCATACATTCCAGGATATGGGCCTGACGCGAGGACGGGCCTGCTGCCAAAGCGCATATAGCGTTTGTCAGGACTGAACGTCGCCCACCTGTCCTGACCTGGTGCGCTAGGTACCGAGCTTCGCGCGAAGGATATCCAGTAATTCATCATCGCTTTTGACAGTGCCTCGTTTCCGTGGCCACTAGGACGAGGCCAGTTCGGGGGCAAGGATGCGGTCGCTCCAATCTGCCCAAAGACAAAGGGCAGTTCACTTGCATGGAATGCATCAAGTCCCCTTGCCTGGGCGGCGCGATAGTGATGATCAAAGACATAGAGATAGGAGGGCTCTCCCAGCGCAGCTTCTCCCCGTACAATACGTTCTGTCGCCCAGCCAAAGACGGCGTCGCGCAACGTCGCGAGCATGCTCGCATTCATATCGTCCGCCGGATAGAGTTTCAGAAATGCCGGTGCCAGATCGCCATATCCGGCACGAATTTTGTGTAGGTAGACTGCCGACGATGCTGGTGTTGGGGGAAGCATAGCGCGCAACGTCTGAATTTCGTCGCTGTTGAAGCCAGCCATTACGGGCACGCGCGCCTCTTCATCCTGGTCGAAGATTTTGACGATCTGCTGCGGAAAGACATAGCCATCTATCGTCCCTTGCGGGCGAAATCCGGTCATAATTGCAGCACGTATGATTTCTTTTGCTGGCAGGGCGCGCAATTGCTTGAGGCTGGATACGTGCAAGACCCTTTCCAGTCTGCTGCCAATTTTCTCTGCTGCCGGGAGACCGTGCTTGGCCTGTTTCAAATCCGGGAAGGACCGCATGTTAGGGCTTTCGGCGATCGCCTTCTGAAAGAGGCCGTGGGCCAGGGGGCTGGCCAGCAGATATGTCACGCTCAGAGCGCCCGCCGATTCGCCCATGATGGTAACGTTATCGGGATTGCCTCCGAACGCCGCGATATTGCGATGTACCCATGTCAGGGCTGCGATCTGATCGAGCAGTCCGTAATTGCCGGAAACGCCATGTGGCGACTCCCTGCTTAAAGCCGGCAAAGCGAGCCAGCCCAATGGACCAAGGCGATAGTTGAACGACACGAACACCACGCCGTGCGAAGCGAGATTGCGGCCGTCATACATCGGCTCAGAACTGCTTCCGACTGCCAGTGCACCGCCATAGATCCAGACCACCACGGGCAGATTATGCGCGTGGGCCGGCCGCCAAACATTGAGTGACAGACAGTTCTCGCTCATTTTCGTTATATTGTCGGCATAGATGTTCTTTGCTGGCAGCACGGGCTGAACGCAACTCGGACCAAACGAAGTCGCCTTTCTGATGCCCGCCCAGCCCTTTGCCGCGACCGGTGGTTTCCACCTCAGGTCACCGACAGGCGACTTAGCATAGGGAATATCCTTGAAAGACGAGACACCGGCCGAATCAACGCGGCCCTCCAGCTTGCCCTGCCTGAGCCTGACGTATGCATGCTGTGCAGTGGCTGCCGACGCGCCAGCACCACCCAGAAAAAGCAGCACAGCAATGATGGATCCGGTTCGGACATATCGTTTCGACATCAGCTTACCTCGCGCGGAACCCTGCAAATGCGATGGCCACGATATTCAGGCTGCGCAAAAGTGGTCAATGCATTTCTTTCTTAGGAAAGAAATATATGCTAATACGCGATGGCACTTTGCGGACTGCGCTGGCATATCCGCCGGAGAACTTGTTGAGGTCCCATGAGGAAGACCGTGCCAGCACAGACCAAAAGAAGACGTTCTCACGCAGAGAGCCGCCATGCATCGATGACATTGATCCTCGATTGTGCCGAGGCGGAATTCGCCGAAAAAGGTTACAACGGCGCCACATTGACGAGCGTAGCAGAGCTGGCCGGAGTCGATACCTCTTTGATGCGCTATTATTTCGGCGACAAGGAGCGCCTGTTCGAAGCCGTCTTTATGCGCCGGGCGCCTGCATCAAACGAGCTCCGACGTCAGGCGATGGCTCACTATCGCGAGACTGCGGGCGCCAATATGACGCTCGAAGGCATAGTTGATGCCTTCACCCGCCCGGTATTCGAACTTGGAGCCAAAGATCCGGGTTGGCGAAATTATCTCGCCATCGTGGCCTATGTCAGCACTTCGAGCGGGCCCATGCGTACCTTGATGACGCAGGCGTTTGACTACGTTTCGTATGAAATGATCGCCGACATGAAGCGGGTCATTCCAAATGTCCCGGAAGAGGATATTTACTGGGCGTACTACTTTATGAGCGGTTCATACACATTCTCACTCGGCCAGACGGAGCGCATCGGCGTCCTCTCCAACGGCAAGATATCAGCATTGGACTTCGCAGAAATCGCCCGCCGCCTGCCCATCTTTGTTGGCGCAGGATTGCGGGCCATGTTTGCAGCAGGTCCAGCCATCAAGAAGCGTCCCTTCCGGGCCATGCCGAAGGACGCGCTCAGGGATGAGCTTGAAGACTGGCAACGGCACTATTCGCGCACAACGTCGATGGCCGCACCAAAGCAGGGGAAAAGGCGATGACCAAAAGGGTAAACGGACCGACGCGGCGTCACGTACTGGCAACAGGCACGCTAGCAGCAGCAGTCGCCCCTATTTCAGGAGGTCTCGTGCAAGCAACACCGGACAGCGTCAGAGAGGATCTCGAGCGGTACATAGGCTTCGGAATCAAGGCTTCAGGCGGTGCCGGCGACAACGCCTGCGGCACGTGGCTGGAAGGGGAACTTGAGCGACAGGGTTTCAAACTTCATCGGCAGACATTTTCCGTGCCGTATTTCAATGCGAGCCGTGCCGAGCTGGTCCTCGGTCGCCACACGACGCCAGTCATTCCTCAGGGAATCGTGGTCCCCACCGGGCCTTCCGGTGTTTCAGGACGTCTGGTCCGCATTGATCCCACACTTCCGATAAGTCAGTCATTATCGGGCGCGATTGCCCTTGTTGATCTGCCATATTCACGCTGGGTGAGCGCGCTGCAGAAGCCTATCCGTGACGGGGTCCACGCCGCCATCGATCACGGGGCGCGCGCCGCAGTGATCGTCACCAACGGGCCTACCCAGAAGGCGATCGCGCTTAATACGGATGGCACCAAGCCTATGTTCCAAGTTCCGGTAGCGGTGCTCGCGCCTGATCAGGCCAGCCCCTTTCTTGCCGGAGCCATGCAGGGCGATAACGCGACCCTTGTCCTCCAGGGCTCGGGTGGCCGACGCGACGCCTACAATTTTGTGGGGCATCTGGACCGCGGACGATCCAAGTGGATCATTGTGTCGACACCCCGTTCAGGATGGTTCACCTGCGCAGCAGAGAGAGG
>JAGWRJ010000694.1 GCA_028869725.1 Alphaproteobacteria bacterium
GTATTGACGGCATTGCGCGCACCCATCTTGCCGTCTTCGCTGACCAGAAACTTGGGCACCATGAAGAAGTTCACTGTCGACAGATCGTCATGAATCTGACCGTTCTCGTCCGGAATCTTGGCAATCACCATGTGAATGATGTTGTCAGTAAGATCGTGATCACCGCCCGAGATGAAGATCTTGGTGCCGCTCATGCGGTAGGTACCGTCAGGCTGCTCGATCGCACGGGTTTTCATCAGGCGCAGGTCGGTACCGCAATGCGGTTCGGTCAGGCACATGGTGCCGCACCATTCCCCCGAAATCATCTTGGGCAGGATCGACTTTTTCATCCAGTCGGCGCCTGTCGCATAAAGGGCCATCGCCGCCGCTGAGGTCAGTCCCGGATACATGGCGAAGGACTGGTTGGCGCTCTGTGCCATTTCGGCGACCATCATCGAGATCAGCATCGGCATGCCCGCGCCACCGGCACTTTGTGGCCCCGCCAGGGAGCACCAGCCGGCTTCGCAATAGGCCTGGTAGGCTTGCCTGAAGCCCTTGGGCGTGCGGACCGCGCCATTTTCAAAATGGGCCCCTTCCTCGTCGCCAGACTGGTTGAGCGGCTGCAACACCTCCTCGCAGAACTTGGCTGCATTGGTGATGATGTCATCGATCAGATCGGCGGAGAGTTCGCCGTAATAGGGCAGGTCCCGGTGCTTCTCGACTTCGAGCAGATCGTGCAGAACGAAGCGGAAGTCGTCGATCGGAGCGCGGTAGGTCGGCATGGCAGGTCCTTTTTTCTGACGCAGGCGTCACGCATGCCGATTTAGGCTGAATGACGCCCAAAAAGCAAAGGCGGCCCGCTATGCGCGGGCCCCTTCGAGCCGTGCCGTCAGAGCATGTCCTTGAGGGTGAGGGCGATGACTTTGCGTACTCCGCCGCGCAGGATGGTGAGGTGTTCAACCGTGCCTGGCGGGGCGTCGCGCAACGTTTCACGCAGGTCATAGAGCCGGATGGAACTCGCCGGCCGGCCGTCGACCGCAACGATGACGTCACCCTTCTGGATGCCGGCCTTCTGGGCCGGGCCGCCGCCGGTGACGTAGACCACGACAAAGCCGTTGGGTGCGTCGTTGATCCACATTCCCGATTCGTCGAAGGTATCGAGATCGGCAACCTTGGTGGTCACGGGCTTCAGATACATCCGCGCGTGGCCGTAATCGAGCGTGACGATAAAGCGCTTGAGAATGCCTGCGCCGATATTGCCGGCAACGGTCGGGTCTGCCATCGCGCCGGCCTTGTCGGTGGACAGCGTCACGACCGGACGGGCAATCCTGATCGGGCCGATGTCGAGGGGCGCACCATGCATCACAAAACCGAATGTGGGCCCGCCGATACCCCAGCCGGTGGCGGTCTCGATGCCCTTCTGGGCCTTGGCGCGCAGGTCGTTTTTAGACACAAAGGGCGTATTGAGATCGAGGTTGCCGCGATTGCCGGTATCGACCGTGAAATTCCCGGTGATGCCGTCATACCGTGCTTCGACTTCGATCGTGTTGCCATTGAAGCGGATGGGAATCGCTGTACCGGCAGTGGCAGGGTTGAAGGCCGACGGCTTGATCAGCTCAATGAGATGGCGGCCATAGTCAATGCGCGTGACGAAGCGACGGAAGGTTTCGAAGCCGATCATGCCGGTCTCGTCGACACCTTCGACATCGCTCATGGCATTGAGCGGCAGCACGATGAAGGGCTGGTTGGTAATTGTCGCCGCACCAATACGCAGTGATTTGACCGTGGTGAGACCGGCCTGCATGTGCCCCTTGCCCGCGCCATTGGCCTGCATTGCTCCAGTGACCTCAAGACCCAATGTCTTTGCGGTCGGAGGCGTGAGCAGATTGACCCCGCCGGTGTCAAAAATGAACATGAACGGGCCTTTGCCATCCACGTGCACGTCGGCATAGATGTGATTGTTGACGAGACGGAAGGGGATGATCGTCTTCGTCGCGCCGCCTGAAATGCTGAAATCATCCACCTGGTGGGCGGGCGGGGCAAAGCGGCTGGCCGGCTGTGCCGGCAGGAACTCCGCTTTAGTCAGGGATTCATGCTGATCATATTTGGCATCGCCATTGCTGACGAGCACCTTGCCGGGCATGCGCGCGCCAGCGACCGTTTCATATGCGGAAAACGTCGTGGTGGTCGGACGGCCATTGCGCTGCTCGATGATGCGGGCAAGCAGATGGGTCCTTGCATCGAACCACGCGGTAAATTGGGTGCCGCCCTTGGGCGTGATTTGCAGCACGTCATATAGCTGGGCGTCCTGGCTCTTCTGGCCCAGTTCCTCGACCGTTGCGCCGCCAAAATCCGGTCGCCACCACATATTGGCGGCACGATAGGCCTGATTGACCGCAAGCGCCTTCTGGTCCCCGCCGTCCTGCAGCGTCACCGTGCCTGAAAGATCCTGCGACCAGGCATCGCGTCCGTCATAGCCGTCCGCACCCTTGGCCGGACCCAGATCGTAGCGCTCGACGAAGGCACCGTTCCTGAGGTCATCGATCTCCTGCGTCTTGCCCGTCAGGCCCTGGCCGGAATAGGCATAGTCGGTCCTGAGCGCCGGATGGTCCCAGGCGGAGCCACCCATGGCCTTGTAATTGGCCTCGAGGATGGCGCGAGGTGTAGCCGCCTGTGCGGCCAGCGGCAGGCAGATGGCCGCCGTGACGAGGACAAGAAGGGAACGAAATTTCGACATGCGGTGTCTCCGGACTATCAGAACCGATATGAGGAGTCGCACACTAGTGGGTCAATATGCGTATCTGTCATAGCCTGCTAGCTGCAATCCTCATAGCTGTCGCAACCACGCGGGCGCAGGCGCAGCCCCAACGCATCGTCTCGACCAACCTGTGCACCGACGAATATCTCTTTCGCCTTGTGCCTGCGACGCGCATTGCGGCTCTCAGCATGCTTGCTGGTGCGCGCCATCCTGAGGTCTCCAACATCGCCCGGCGGATCGGTACTATCCGACGCATAAGCCCTGACGCAGAACAGGTGCTGAACCTGAAGCCCGATCTCGTCCTGCTTTATCAGGGCGTCAATCCGCGCCTGGCAGCGCAGCTGAAGGCAGCAGGGGTTCGGGTGTTTGAGGTTCCATGGGCCCAAAACCTCGCCGCGGTCCGTCGTGTCACGCGCCAGCTCGGCGAGGTACTGGGCGTACCCGAGCGTGCAGAGACGCTGCTGGCGGAGATGGCGCGCAACCTGGCTGCGGCCCGTGCCCTGGCACCGAGCCCGGCGGTCTCGGCCCTGATCTATGAACCGAACGGCTATGCCGCCTCCGGAGCCATCGTTGCGGAGCTGATGGGCGATGCCGGGCTCGTCAACGCAGCGCCGGGCCTGGTTCATTCCCGTCAGGGCACGATCCCGGTCGAAGCCGTCATTGCCGCAGCACCGGCGCTTCTCATCCTGAACCAGGTCCCGGAAGGCGCCCCGTCTCTCGCCGATGCTGCCCTCAATGATCCCGCCCTGGCTGCGCTCAAGGGGCGCACCCGTGTCGAAACCGTCAACCTGCGCGGCCTTTTGTGCGCCGGACCCTGGCTTGGCAGGACGGCGCTGCGTCTTGCCCGGCTTGCTCACGCTGAAGCTGCTCGCTAAGGAGCCGCGATGGCTGTCGCCCTCAAAATCGCCGTGCGCCAGGGTCGGATGCGTGGCACGCCTGTCACCGTGGCGCTCGCCGCGCTCGCGCTGCTGTCTGCGGGGGTTTCGTTTCTGCTCGGACCGGCGCATCTGTCGGCCCAGGCGCTTTTGTTGGGCCTGGTGCAAAATCATGGCATGGCTTCGGTGATCGCTCGCGACATCCGGCTGCCGCGCGCCCTCCTTGCCCTCATTGTGGGGGCGGCGCTGGGTGCAAGCGGTGCAGCGCTGCAGGGCCTCTTCCGCAATCCGCTCGCCGAGCCCGGGGTGACGGGGGTGACGTCCTGCGCCGGACTGGGCGCGGTACTTGCGCTTTATTTTGGCTGGCTCGGCAGCAGCCTTCTGTTCCTTCCTGGCTTTGCCATCGCTGGCGCACTGATCGCGGCGGCCATTCTTTACGGGCTGTCGCGCAGTGGTGCAGGCACGATGGCCCTGGTGTTGGCCGGCGTTGCGGTGGCGAGCCTTGCCACGGCGCTGACGGCACTGGCGCTGTCGCTGGCGCCAAACCCTTACGCCATGAGCGAAATGGTGATGTGGATGTTGGGCTCGCTCCGCGACCGCACGCTTGACGACCTCTACTTCGCCGCGCCGCTCGTTGCTCTTGGTGTTGGCCTGCTTCTGAGCGCCGGCCGCGGACTTGATGCGCTCACCCTTGGCGAAGAGGCCGCGCACAGCCTTGGCATCGACGTCCATGGCACAAGGCGGCGGATCATTCTGGGGGTTGCGCTGGCCACCGGGGCGGCAACTGCTGCCGCTGGCGCCGTCAGCTTTGTGGGGCTCGTCGTACCCCATCTGCTGCGCCCGCTCTATGGCTATGAGCCGGCCCGGCTGATCGTGCCGTCGGCCCTTGGGGGTGCGGCGCTCGTCGCTGCAGCCGATGTCGCGGTGAGGCTCATCGCGCCGGACGGGCAGTTACTGCTCGGCGTGCTGACGGCGATGATAGGCGCACCGTTCTTTATCTGGCTGATCTTTCAGATGCGCGGTGCGCAATGAGCGCTGCCCTCGAATTTTCCGATGTTCATCTGAGCTACGGCGCCCGTGCGGTGCTGCATGGCGTCAGTTGTGCCTTCGCGCCGGGGCAGGTGACAGGTCTGGTTGGCCCCAATGGTGCGGGCAAGACGACTTTGCTGCGGCTCGGGCTTGGCCTGCTGGCGCCGGACAAAGGACAGGTGCGCCTGCTTGGCCGTCCCCTGACGCAATGGAATGCCCAGGATCGGGCCCGCACCCTTGCCTATCTGCCGCAGAGCAATGAAGCCCACTGGCCCATGCTTGCCCGGCGGGTCGTGGCGCTGGGGCGGCTGCCGCACGAGGTTTCCTTGAACCGCCTCGGTCCGGCGGACGAGGAGGCCATTCAGCGGGCCCTTTCGCGCTGTGACGCGGCAGGCCTTGCCGAGCGGCGCATGGATGCGATCTCGGCTGGTGAGCGGGCTCGTGTCCTGCTCGCGCGGGCGCTTGCCACCGATGCGCAGCTGCTCCTTGCCGATGAACCTGCCGCCCATCTGGATCCAGGTCACCAGCTGCAACTGATGCAGCTCCTGCGCGAAGAAGCCGGACGTGGTACGGCAGTCTGTGTCACGCTCCACGACCTGCCGCTGGCGGTGCGCTTCTGCGATAGTCTTCTTGTGATGAAGGCAGGGCGGATTGTGGCGGCAGGGCCGCCCGCCTCAGCGCTCAGCGATCAGGTGCTTGCCGATGTCTTCGGCGTGGGAGCCTTGCGTCTGAAGGATCACGACGGACGTGAACTCCTGCTCGTCCGCGCACTCAAGGAGGGTCAGCTGTGAGCAAGCACAAGCGCAGAAAGATCGATCCGGGCGAAGATCTGGAGCAGGACCGACATTACCAGCGCAGCCTCTATGACCTGCAGGTTGAACTCGTCAAGCTGCAGCGCCAGCTGATTGCCGATGGCGCCCGGGTGCTTGTCATTCTCGAAGGTCGCGATGCAGCGGGCAAGGACGGCACGATCAAGCGATTGACCGAGCATATGAGCCCGCGTGAAACCCGCGTGCACGCACCAGGCAAACCGTCCAACACCGAAGAAACGCAGTGGTATTTTCAGCGCTTCGTTCCCTATCTGCCAGCCGCGTCGGAATTCGTCGTCTTCAACCGCTCCTGGTACAACCGCGCAGGTGTTGAGCGCGTGATGGGCTTTGCAAGCAGATCCCAGGTCGACACCTTCCTGCAGATGGTGGTGCCGTTCGAAGCCATGCTGGTGCGCGACGGGCTGCATCTGCGCAAATACTATCTCGACATCTCTCGCGCCGAACAGAAGCGCCGTCTGGCAGGGCGCCACGATGATCCGCTCAAGCAGTGGAAGATCTCCCCCATTGACGAGGCGGCACAGAAGCACTGGAAAGATTACAGCAGGGCGCGCGACGTCATGCTGGCAAGGACATCCCATGCTGCCGCGCCCTGGCGCGTGGTGCGTGCCGACGTCAAAAAGACCGCACGCCTCGAACTGATCCGCGACCTGCTGCACGGCTTTTCGTATCGCGGCAAGAGCAAGGCGCTTGCGACCCCCGACGAGACGGTGGTGTTCGGGTTCAGCGATGCCACGATGCCGCAGATGGCACCTTGAGTTCCTGCGCCTCTTTGTCCGGCGATGGCGCAGGTCGAGGCTGAAGCTGCCGTGACATGGCCGGAAGACGGCTCTTCGAGGGTGCTGGCCCGCCGGGCGTGCCCCCCAAAGGGGCGCTTTTCCGCGTAGGTGGGGCAAGGGGTTCTGCCGTGGGGACAGCGGTGGGGCTTGCATGGCCTCGCGCCGATGGCCGGAACCTTTGCTTGAGGCCCTGGCGTGCCCTGGGCCGGCGGAGGCGCGCGAGGAGAGGGTACCAAATTCCATTATCTGATCACGCAATGTTGCTAGGCACATATTGCGTGACCGGCTGGTCTGACTAATATGATTCACCAGTAGGTGGTCGCTCTATAACCTTTTCAGGCATCCCGCGGA
>JAGWRJ010000058.1 GCA_028869725.1 Alphaproteobacteria bacterium
CCGCTGCCCGCGGCCAAACCTGAGCTGCGTGCTCGCACGCAGGCACTTGTGCCACGGCGCCGGGCCGGCGATTTTGCACAAGCCCTGATGGATCTGGGGGCGATGATCTGCACCCCCAAAGTCCCGCAGTGCGCCCTCTGTCCCTGGCAGAAGGCCTGCATCGGCCGCGCGCGCGGCGTGGCCGAGATGCTTCCGCGCAAAGCTATCCGGCCGACGCGACCTGTCAGGCGGGGGGCCGCGTTCGTCGCGCTGGATTGCCAGGGTGCGGTGCTGCTCGAGCGGCGAGCCGAGGAAGGCCTGCTCGGTGGAATGCTGCAACCTCCACTGGGGCCGTGGGGTGAGGCGCTTCCGTCAGTTGAACAGGCTCTGGGACAGGCCCCATTTGCCGCGCCGTGGCGCAAGCGCCGGGGGGTGGTGCGTCACCAGTTCACGCATTTCGAGCTCGAAATCCAAGTCTATGTTGCTCGCCTCGAACGGCGTCCGCCCACACCAGGACGATGGGTCAGCCGTGAGTCACTCGCGTCGGAGGCGTTGCCAACGGTAATGCGCAAGATCATCGCACATGGACTTGGGGTAAAGGCCGTACCAAAGGTTCACACCGCTTCGGCACGCAGCTCCTGACGGAAGAGATCGATTGGCACCAGCTTGCCGTTTTTCTCACAGTGCCAGAAGGTCCACCCATTGCAGGCTTCCAATCCCTGTACGTGCGCCGCCATGCGATGGATCGAGCCGGTGGCATCGGCGGTAACGAGGGTGCCATCAGCTCTCACCTTGGCGGCAAAGCGCCGCGCCGGGTCGACCAGAAGCGTGCCGGGCGCGACAAGTCCGCGTTCCACGAGAGTACCGAAAGGAATACGTGGCTCACTGCGCTTGGACTTGCTGATTGACAGCGCATCCGCAGGTGCAGGCGAAACTGCGGCAATGCGCCGTTTGGCGATCTCGACATAGCGACGATCGCGCTCCAAGCCGATGAAGTGACGTCCCAGGCGTTTGGCCACCGCCCCGGTGGTGCCGGAACCAAAGAAAGGGTCGAGCACGAGTTCGCCCTGGCGGCTTGCGGACAGGATCACCCGGTGCAGGAGCGCCTCGGGCTTTTGGGTGGAGTGGGCCTTGCTGCCATCGTCATCCTTGAGCCGTTCGCCGCCCGAGCAGATGGGCAACGTCCAGTCCGAGCGCATCTGCAGGTCATCGTTCAGGGCCTTCATGGCTTCGTAATTGAAGGTATATCCCTTCTGCTTTCTGTCGCGTGTGGCCCAGATCAGCGTTTCGTGCGCATTGGTAAAGCGCCGGCCGCGGAAGTTGGGCATGGGATTGGTCTTGCGCCAGATCACGTCATTCAGAATCCAGAAGCCCAGATCCTGCAGCGTTGTTCCGACCCGAAATATGTTGTGATACGAGCCGATGACCCACAGCGTGCCGCTCGGCTTGAGCACGCGTCGCGCCGCGCTTAGCCAATCCCGTGTAAAGCGGTCATAATCGGCGAAGCTTCCGATCTGGTCCCAGCCATCATCTACGGCATCAACCCGCGAGTTATCAGGGCGGCGCAGTTCACCTTCGAGCATCAGATTGTAAGGTGGATCGGCGAAGATCAGATCGACGCTGGCCTCTGGCAACGCATTCATCAATGCGATGCAGTCACCCTGCAGGACGCTGTCACGCACCTGCGACAGGCTAAGTTGCAGATCCTGCGACCGGCTGCGCCGGGATTTCAATTCGATGATGCTGGCCATGTCCCCGCCCGTTTATGCACAGGCGGCACACCCTGATTCGTCGCGGAGTCCGCGTCAAGAGTCTTGAGAATCAAAAGCTTAGTCGATTGAGTCTGGCATGGGGTGCGACCCCAACATCTGGTAGGCGAGACGTACCGGGGCGAACGAGCGGCGATGATGCGGGGTCGGCCCGAGACGGTTAAGGGCAACCAGATGGGTCCGCGTCGAATAGCCCATATTGGAGTCCCAGCCATAGCCGGGGTGGTCCTGGTGCAACCGCAGCATCAAGTGATCCCGGGTTACTTTGGCGATGATCGATGCCGCAGCAATCGAGAGCGAAAGGCCGTCGCCTCCGATGATGGTCTGGCAGGGGCACAGGAGGGGTGGGGCATCATTGCCATCGACGAGTGCATAAGCCGGCGTAACCGAAAGTGCGGCAACGGCGCGGGCCATCGCCAGATGCGTTGCCCGCCGAATATTCAGGAGATCAATTTCATCGACGCTGGCCTCGCCAATGCCAACGACAGCATTCTGCAGGATCTGCGCATGGAGTTGCTCGCGCGCCAGCGCGCTCAGCTTTTTCGAGTCGTCAAGGCCGCGCGGGATCCGCTGTCGATCCAGAAAGATGACGGCGGCAGCCACGACCGGCCCTGCAAGCGGGCCCCGTCCAGCTTCATCCACACCACATACCGGCCCAGGTCCCTGGGCAAGATAGAGGCTTTCGGCGCGATAGTCGGGCATGGCGCCACATTGCCAGAGAGGCAGCTGCCGGAAAACCGCTCCGGATGGTACTGTCTGCACTCTATCCACAGGCGAGGCGCCGGCCTTGCCGCACGCTCGCCTGGCGCAATATGAATCGCTGCGGATTAGCAGGGGCATCCCGCAGGGCTTCGGGTCCGCACAAAGACGGCGCTCCTGGAAATCAAAGCAGGCTGAGCTGCTCGCCCATGGCAGGAGGGCGCCGGAATTTGCCCGGATCGAGAA
>JAGWRJ010000695.1 GCA_028869725.1 Alphaproteobacteria bacterium
GAACGGTTTATTTGCGTCAATTCGGTCGAGTGGCATGCAGACAGGATGCGGCCATGGCAGTGTTGCGCGTGTTGGGCGCAGAGTGTTCGTGCCAGGATTGAGATGTGCGGGTATGCCGTTGCGATGGCTGGGGGACCTGGAGCCGTTGCCAACCGCCTGAAATTGCCGGATTTCCTTAGCTGTTAGGACCGGATTTGTGGCTATATGGGAGCATTGTGGGAGCGTTCTGGCAGGCCGGTCAAGGCGGTGGAATGGCACCCAGCAATGGCTAAAAAACCAGCCGCCGCGTCTAGCACCCCAAGGCACTATCAGCGGCGGCTTATTATCTTATCGTCCGTATAGCTTCGAGCCGAGCAGAGCCCGCACCTTGGCCCGTTGTACCGGGTCGAGGGTGTCGAGGATCGCGGCGCGCGTCCCGGCGTTGCTTACGTGCCGAGCTTCAGACACGGCCTGGGCGGCTTCGGGCATCCCTTCGGCTGTGAGTTGGTGCATGGCAGTGCTGTAGGTCGATTGCCGCGCGGCGGCTGCGGTTGCGTACTTCACATGATCGCGGACATCGGTGGTGGCGTTGCCCGTCCCTTGCGTTTGGGCAGTGGCCAGGGGCGTGGTGTCGCCGTCCGCCTTCACGGCCAAGGCATGGGACAGCACCGATTCAAGCGCCGCCGTTGCAGCTCCACTAGCGTGGTGGAGCGGAAGGTTGTCCGTGATGTGCTGACCAATGGCGTCATGCTGTGCGGGTGTCAGTGCGCCAGCTCCCGCCGCGCGGTCGAGACCGGCCTTGAGGTCATCAAGGGACAGCGCCATCCCGCCACGCCAAAGGGCTTGGCTGGTGAGGTAGTCAGACAGGCCCATAAGCCCAGAAGCAGAAGGCTGGGCGAATGGCCCGCCAAGAGTCGCCTGGGACTCGCTTGGAGGCTGCACAGGGCTGGGCGGTGTGGGACTACCTGACACGGGCGACGAGTCGCCAGCGGGCTTCCCCGAGTCGTCCTGAGGCTGTCCGCCAGCCAGCCGCTGCGTCCTCTCAGCGCCCCGCACCAAGTCATTGGCAGCAGCGTTGATGGCGTCGATGCCAACATTACCGCCAGGGGTTTCCTCGGCGGCGTTTAGCGTAAGCTGATGTTTGGCTGCGGTGTCCCATGCCTTTCCTGCCGGGGCAGCATCACGGAGCGGCTGGCCGAAGGAGTACTGCGCCGTAGCGCGTTGCATGAGATTGTCGAAGCCGCCGTCAACCAATGCCGCCCGAGCCGCGCGGCCAATAGGATGGTCAGGGCCGTATTTGGCGAGCATTGCGGCTTGATTTTGGGCCGCCGCTTGCTGGCCCTGCTGTTCCGGTGTCGGGCCTGATGGCGGCGCATAGGCCGTGCGGGCGGCTTGGAGGTCAACCAGAGAAGACCCAGGCAACGCAGCCCCAGCACGCCGTAGGGCGAGACGTGCGGCGGCTTGTTGCCTCAGCACGGGCGGAATATTGGCCCCGGTAAGGCTGTCGACGCCGCCAGCAAGGGCGGACGCCACCTTGGGAGCCACAGCCCCGGCCATGCCGCCAAGTAAGGCCCCGGGCTCGCCGCCGTGCATGAAACCAAGCGCCGCCCCGCCGAGAGATTCTACAGCCTTGGCGGTCGAGGTGTTCAGGAGCTTGTCGACAAGAGGCCGTAATGTCCCGTCAGTAGTGCCGTCCCGCGTGACCGTGGACAGGTCGAGCAGGCCATTACGTAGAGCCGTCTTGTCGGCTTCAGGCAGGCCGAGGGAGTCGAACTGAGCCAGGGCCGAGGTGGGGACGGAAGAGTCACCAGGGTGGAGCGTTCCGGCCTTGGCGGCGTCGAGAAGAGGCTGAAGAACGGCTAGGCGGTCATTCTCAGACAGAGCGCCGCTTTGCTTTAGGCGTCCCATGGAGGCTGACAGCTCGCCCTGAAGCTGACCGCTCAATCCAGTGGCGGCGTCGGTTGCCGAGGTTGGGGCGGTTGTATTCTTGGTCGCCTGGACGCGGTTGGCGAGTTCCTGGGCGACACGGACTGTCGAAGCCGCTTGCTCGGGGTGAATCGCCGCCGCCGCGCGGGATGTGGGCATGTCTTTGAGAGCAGACGCGCCGTCGACCATCCCCGTGAGGAGGCCGCCGGTTGCTGCTGCTTGGCCTGCTGAATCGGCCAGACCTGAGGCGGTCATTTGCCCTGTCCCGGCAGAGTTGGCGGCGTAGTTGCCAGCACCCACGACAGCACCTGTCCCGGCATTGGTGGCCATGCGCCCGAGAGCGCGGACTACAGCAGACTTTGCGTCAGCGCCCAGCGCCCCAAGGCCCGGAACTTTACCAAGACCCAGCGCGGCTTTGCCGCCGAGGCCGTTTAGCAAGGCATCACCGCCAGCCGCCGCAAGGTCGCCCATGGATGGCGAAGACTCGCCCTGGGCAGACATTCGGTCATGTAGCGTATTCCCAGCGGCGGATGCAGCAAGGACGTATGGAGCAGCCGGGCCGGTGAGCGCAGCGCCGAGCATGGACGGAGCAGCCCCAGCGATAAGCCCGGCGGCATCGTGAGCGGCGCTTCCGAAGCCAGAGACCGGCTCAGGCTGATAATTCTCATTGCCGTGGATGGTCTGGGCGAGATTGGCGAGGCTTTGGTCGAAGGCTGTGTCCGGTTTTGTCCCGGTAGTCTTCGCTATGGCGTTGTCAGCCAGCTGGTTCAGTTGAGCGAGACCGCCGACGAAGTCGCCAGCGCCGTTGCGGATGGCGGTAATTAGGCTGTCAGTGGTGGACTGCGAGGGGGCGGACGTTTCCGCAGGCGTACCCTGAGAAGAGATATCCTGAGGCTTTGAGCTGTCAGACTGAGCGTCAGGAAGCTGGCCGTAAGCCTGGATCATGGCCTGTTTGGCCTTGTTGATGCCGCCCTGAATTTCGGCGGGTGTTGCGGTGTCAGGCCAAGATAGGGTTGCGGAGTGTGTGCCATAGGTAAGGGTTGCGGTGGGCATGGGGAGTCTTTTCGGGGTTGGTGGTTGGGATGGTGGGGCGGGGTTGAACGTTTCGCCCGCAGACGTGTTAGAGTTGCCCAAGAATGAAGAGGACGGAGCCGTGACGAACGAACTAGAACTATTCCAGCTTATTCAGGGGGGCGGCAAAGACCTCGTACAAATCGTGGGTACAGTAAAAGCGCTTGACGAACTGCATAAATGGGGCGGAACCGCCATAGTTCTGGTCAAGGGTTGGGTTGGGAAACGGCAGGCAGAAAACATCAAGGCCACCGCCGAGAAAGTCCAAGAGAAAATTAAGGGTATTGATTCAGAGCGATTGTCGGAACCGTCACCTTCCGTGGCTCAACCACTTATTGAGGCGGCGATGCAGGAGAGCAGGCCGGAGCTTCAGGAACTGTGGGCCGGACTGCTGGCGAGTGCGATGCTGGATGATGGCAAGAATGCCCGCTATGAATTTAAAGACATCCTGGCGAAGATGAGTCCGCAGGATGCGGTCGTTTTAGGTATTCTTCGAGACATGCCCGAAAAGCACTGGCGCGATATTTCGGAAAGCAAAATCGAACATTACATTGTGTCGGCACTCAAGGATAAAGGCTATGATTGGTTTGTTTTTGAGGCGTCGGTAAGACGCCTGTACGAACTTCATTGTGCCGACCCAAGCAGCATGGTGGCGAAATTCCCAGAAGAACGATACCGGTTGCGCCGCCCTGAAGTCAGTTCGCTGGGCTGGCTGTTCTTGGAGGCAGTCAATCCGCATTAATCTTGCAGAGCGGGCCTCGACTTTCTCCTTACCTACGACGTACGAACCGTCCTTACGAATAACGGGCAGCACCACGCGGTGACGCAGTCCTGAAACTCACGGGCCTCGGGTTTGTCTGAGCGCATGATACAGCTTGTATAGGCCGCTTTCAGCCAGCAGAGTGGCTTGCTATGTCTTAAGACCCTCCCTCTGGGGCACACGGCAGGACTCACTTGGGTCTAGGTAGCGGATATAGTGGCCAGTTCCCCGACTCTTGTCGAGGCCCAGGACATCCCGGACATCCGCAGCGACAAACCTCGGGTTGCCGTCTAGCGTGACGGTGCGGATGGTGTGGGCTTGGTTTATAAGGCCGGGGTGCCAGATGAATGCTAAGGAGGATTGACTATGGCAGAGGGTTTTCACGAACGCGACCGCCAAGAAATGACTGATGATCAAGTGCGGCTCGATATAAAATTAGAAGCATTGCAAATGGGGAGTCTTCCCACCGGCATGTTCACCCGCAGGCAAGTCCGATTAATTGAAGAGCTTCGTGAGGCAGGGGAACTTGTGGAAGGGGAGCATGGCTTTACCTTGTCCGAGGAAGAACAGCGGAAGCTGAAAGAGTTGATAAACAAAAAGAGTCGATAAAACATGTAGGGTTTTACCCTGAGTGCTACTAGACCTGCCCAGGCAGCTGCCTTCTGCTCCGCTAGGTCAGCCGCAAGACGTAACGCCTCCGCGAACGTGGTCGGGATGGCGGGGGCCTGCCGGGCTTCGAGTTCCTGCCAGCGGTCGATGATGCGGGCGCGGAGTTCTACCGAGTAGCCTGACACAAGGATTAGGGTTTCGCGTTTGGGCAGATTGAAGCAGGGCAAGTACCTCCCGGTGGCATCGCGGTACTGGCCCGAAAACTCGGGTGAGTGTAATCCGAGGCTTTTGAGCATCTTACGGATATCCGCCATAACATGGTCATGGCGTTTCCCCGTCAACTCCGCGATCTCGCGACTGGACATGGTGATGGGCTGGTTGGTGGTCTTGGTGGTCAGCTGCTCTATAGGTGCCCTCAAAACTGAGGACAGCACCTATAACCAGCACACTGACTTCATGATAGATACGCTCAAACTTGAGCGCATTGACGCCTAATTGATTGAGTTGATCTTAGCTACTCCTGAAATTTTAAGGCCAGCTTTCGCAACAAACCACAGGTTGACGTCGAGTATGACGGTGCGGATGATGTCGTCCGGTTGCTATATGGCAATCATTTATTATAGCAACAATGTCAACAGAAGCAGTGTAAGAAGTCCATGAATCCATTACCATTTTCAGAACT
Organism: Alphaproteobacteria bacterium; assembly: GCA_028869725.1. Classification (GTDB taxonomy): domain Bacteria; phylum Pseudomonadota; class Alphaproteobacteria; order Micropepsales; family Micropepsaceae; genus Rhizomicrobium. The sequence goes on from JAGWRJ010000695.1 coordinate 5,028, forward strand.
GGCCGACAAAATAGCCCGGCGGGCAGCCTCTGTGTACAAAGAGCATTACAAACCTGATTGGGCTTATGACGCGAAAGATCGAACAGGTGAGGCGGAAAGCTATACCCTCTTCAGCGTTGCTCTTGTTGCTTTTGCATCTGAATACTGCCGCACGCTAGGATATAGTGGGGACAAGGGCGATGCGCTGACAATGCTTGCTTCGGGGGTAGGGTACGCAGTCGACGCCATGGGAGGAAGTGAGGAAATCTTTGAACTCTGCTATAATGCAGCGAAGAAAGCCGCCAAGGAGCCTGCCTTTCAAAGTGTAATTGAATTTGTGAACGATGAATTAGACCGGATGGAAATGCCCCATAACCCATAACCCGCTTGGCGCTGAAAGGCCGTCCGGTGCCGCCATAAGAGGGCCGGGAGCCTACCCGGTGGGTGATTTTTCAACCGCCGCGCGTCACACAGAGCGCAGGACACAAGACAACAACAACAACCTTTAGCGGCTTTTTTGGAATGCTTGAACAGACACCCGGTGGTGTCGTTTTCCATCGCTGAAAATCTCGCTTTGTCTTTTGGCTTTGCGTACGGCTGGCGCGTTGTTTGCAATTCGCGTCTGTCGAGTTTCTGAATCGTGATAGCTGATTAAGCGAATAGTCGATTAGGCAGTTGACCTAATCAGTACCAGCACTGACCGTGCCAAATGATGCGCTGAAGCCATGCGTTTCTGGAATCACACCGATTCCAAATCGACTCGAGTCAGCGGGAGTCGGCCATGTCACAACCCAGTCAACGAGGGTTGTTTGATCGGTGAGACGTTATGGCGGATGGTAAATTCATTTCATACCTGCGGGTATCGACGGTGCGGCAAGGCCAGTCCGGTCTTGGCTTGGAAGCGCAACGCGCCGCGATTGCAGGCCACCTGAATGGCGGTAATTGGACGCTTTTGCGGGAGTTTGTCGAAGTCGAGAGCGGCAAAGACAATGACCGCCCACAACTGACAACGGCTTTCGAGGCTTGCCGTCTCACCGGGGCAAAGCTGCTGATCGCCAAGTTGGACCGCCTCAGCCGAGACGCTTCGTTCCTGTTGGGGCTTGAGCGTGCCGGGGTTGAGTTTATCGCCTGTGATATGCCCCACGCTAATCGGCTGACGATTGGCATTATGGCCGTGGTTGCCGATGAGGAGCGGCGGATGATCTCAGCGCGGACCAAGGCAGCCCTTGCGGCGGCGAAGGAACGTGGGATGGTCCTGGGCGGTTTCCGAGGCGGTCCAAAGGTTGACCATAGGCGAGGGACAGAGGCGGTGATGAAGCAGGCCGATGACTTCGCCGCCAGGGTGGGGCCGATGATCGCTGATATGCGGGCGGAAAGTCTCAGCTTCGGGCAGATCGCAGAGCGGCTCAATGAGCGGCAGATACGAACGGCGCGCGGCGGTGTCTGGGCGGCAATGACCGTAAAGCGGACACTGGAGCGCCACGTCAAAGAATAGACCGCCATAGCTGGGGCGGCTGTGGTCCCATGCCGGGGCCTGACACCAGCTTATTCACTACACGTTGTTGTCTAGGTGCGATTTAAGTCAACACTTAGGCAATATGTTGCTACCCATAAACGATGAAAGACGAACAAAAATGCAGAATTATGCAACCGAAGCCGTGACCATTCCCGCGCTGGTCTTGCGGCGCGCCGCGACAATGGCGAATGGCATGGGTATTCCAGCGGCTCACCACCTCGGGGAAGGCTTTGATTACCTCAGCGTCCCTGATGTCATCCCACAGTTTCCCGACGATGACTTCATCCCGGCCCGATGGTCCCTTGCGATGGCTGAAGACGGCTGCTGGGTCGTGGCCGATGCCGGGCGCTGGGATTTTCTGGAAGTCCACGCGCATCCCTCCACGATGATCCACGCCACACTTGCAGAAGCGCTGGGAGCAATCCACGAAGCCCGCACGGCGGAACTGCTTGCCGAGGTATAAGTCAGACAAGGAGTTCACCGGCTGGGCCTTGGGTTGCCTTGAGCTTGGCTGGTGTCGTCCTCGACCATGGTCATCACCGAAGTGGTCAAGGCGCAAGGCCACAGCATGAAGGCTTGAAGGGCAGGCTTACGATTCTCTGCCCATCTTCAAGTCCTAATGCGGTAGTCCCTGAGATGGGCTGGATAAGAATGATTGATGGGTATTATCGTGGTAGGAACAGGCAAAAGGCATCGACAAGATGTCGTATTGAGATTCTTCAAGAAACTGACAGCATATCTTAAAGATAGACTGCTTAATGTATATCGAACAGGGCGGTCTCTTCATTAGCGTCCATTTGTTTGCATGCCCCTAGAAGCCGTTCAGAGACTCGCTGAGCGGCTTCTAGGTTTTTGGGCGGGGGTTGTGGCCGGGATGGCGTCAGGCGGCTGTGTGGCCTTCCTTGAGTCATCGCTGGTGGTGTCGCGCTAATTAGCCTTGTTGCGTTTCTTCCATCCACGCTTTGAAGGCATGTCTAGACCTTCGTTCCAGTCCACAACGTGTAGATTCTGCAAGCGAAGGTCTCGAGGGTTGTGATTGCGGAAGAGGACTACTTGGTCATCCCGCGCCCCTGTGGCCATGCGCGCTAAATACCTGGGGGTGTTTGGCTGTAGCCCTGTGTCCGTACTTACGGATAGCTTGGAGGTCGTAGCGACGTATCCGCGTCCGCCTCCTTTGATCGTCCATGTGGCGGGAAGGACATTCCGCGCCCGTAAGTCGTCCCATGTTTCAGCGTCGATGATGAAAGTCTCGCCTTCCTGCGCGCGGCGGCCAGTGAGCGGGATTTTATAGCAGTTCTCGCCTTCAACGACGATGCGGACAGGCATGAAGGGCAGGGGATGAGCGGTAGCTGTGAGCGTAGGTGTAAGCATGTGAGCTGAAGCAATCAAAGGCAGGTGGCGGAGAACGCGGTGATGTTGGAAGCGGCAAAAGCGAGAGCGGCGCGGATGATTGCCGAACGCTGGACAAAGGGGCGGCCTGTGCTTCTGGCGGCGTCGGCCAGTGTTGCGAGGTTCGCCGCGTCGGTGCCGTCAGTGCGGAGCGTGACGTGATTGGTCTTGGATGATCGGTGCATGTTGGATTCCAGTAGCCGAGCAGCGCCAGCGCCGTGGGGGCGCGCTACAGCAACACAAAAAGAAAAGCCGGGGCAGTACGCCGCCGGTCGGCGCTTCATGAGGGCGTGTCAGCGACCTATGACAATGACGGAGGCCACCTGTGGTTCGTTTTTGAAAGTTTGAAAGGCTGCAAAAATTTACCAGAATTTTTCGTGGGCTTGGCGTCCGTCTATTAGCGTCCATTTGTGTGTCACGGCCCATTTGTGAGCCTTAACGTAGTTCATACAGCGGCGGCGGTGACGATACAGACGCAGAAACCCGTTTGCCGACTCACTGAGGCTTGCTGGAGTCGGTCGGTGGCCTAAGGGGTGGGATGGGTACCGGCGAGGGTTGGGCGAGTCTGTAGGCGGCCCTGGAGGGCTTCTAGGCGGCGGACAGCTTCACGTCATCAACATACAGATGGGACAGGTCAATTTCCGGCCATGCCACCTTTTCTATGGCCCCTTTCAGTGACGGCAACGAGATGCCCTTCAGGTACCGGCGACGGCTTTCGCTGCCGCTTTCATGGCCCGTGAGCAGGTCTATCCATCCCTCGTTGACATCTGCCTCGTAAAGCTTTGTCGTCACGCCGTGTCGAAAGGCATGATAGTCGAGCCCCTTCCGGTGTAATCGGATGCTCTTCCGGTAGGCGCTGAACTGCTTCGAGAAATAGAAACCGAGTTTTTTGTCGGTCCCGCCCGGTTTCAAGTCCGGGAATAGCAGGTCTTGAGGCGCTTTCGCCATTTCCTCCACGTATTTCAGGAAGCCGATCTTGATGAGTTCCGAATGCAGGGGGACATTCCGCCGCGACTGTTCATTCTTGAGCTGGCGCTCGCCTTCATCAGTGATGCGTAAGAACCAGATGCCGTCCTGGCAGCGCACGTCCTCTCGACGGAGCTGGGCAAACTCTTCTAGGCGGTTGCCGTGGAAAAGGCCGAGCAAGGGCAACCAGAACCGCGAATCACGGATGATCTCAGAGCCAGACTTTGCTCGGTAAAAGGTATGGCAACCGGTCCAGATGGGGGAGGCGAACAGGGTGCGCAATTCCTCGCCTTCCCATTGGTCTCGCTGAGTTCGTGCTACGCCTTTGGTGTTGAAGGTGAAGCCGCGTCCGATATTCTCGGTGGCGCGAGGCAGTTTGCCGGTCTCGGTCAGGAAGGCAAAGAACCGGGAGACAGCCCAGAAATGCCGCTTGATGGTTCTCTCGCCCAGGAGTGCCGCGCCGTTTTCCTTGGCGGCCTGTATGATCTCAGCCAAGGACTTATCCTTGTCCTTGGGGGATTTCCGGTAGTTCGAGGGAAGCTGTCGGAGCGTCGTCCTTAACAGGTCGCCATTGGCGCGCTCATAGCGGTCGATAGGCTTGTCCCCGACGATCTCGATCAGCAATTCAATAGATTTCTTTGCTTGGTTCACGGCATTAGGACGCCAGCCGCCCGATGCCTGAGCCCATTCACAGAATGCCCCTATGAGAGCCGAGGCACAGGGCAGGGCAGGCTTTTCAGGTTCCGACTGGACCGAGACTTGGGCGGCGGGAGCAGGTGTAGGCGCGGTTTGCACGGCTATATCCGTATTGCTGAAGACTAGCGGCTCGAGGCCCAGCGTTCGCTGTTCAATGGTCTTGAAGGCCTGCAAGGCGACCTCAAGAAGGCCCAGCGCGAGCCGTCCTTGGGCATCGGCGGGAAGATTGTGCCGCGCTGCCAGCTCTTCAGCCACGTCTCGTGTCGTCGGATCGGGCTGGTTGGTGGCGAGTGCATAGCTGTAGCTGCTGATGGCGTCCCGGAGTTCCTTAAGGTCCGCCTCTTGAGGCGTGAGGCCATGTTCTGGCTCCAACCAGTAAGCATAGACCGGGGTACCGGGGCTGCGTCCCAGCCGCCTCTTGATGTCGTCCTCAAGCCTCCGGGTCAGCTCCTGGCGGAGAATCTCTTGTACCTTATCCGGCGGGTTCATCGCCTGCGCCTTTCGCCACGCTTCATCAAAGCCTCGATTTAGTAATGCGGCCCGGTGCTCGGCCTCACGGAAGGACCGGGTTCGCAGGCTGACGGCTACCTCAAGTCGGCCCGCGCCGGGAAGCCTACGACGATAGTAGTAGACGTGCCGTTTGCGGGTGATGTGGGAGCATTGTGGGAGCGTTTGTGGCAAAAGCGGTCTCCGGGCATGGCTCCGGGCCGTAAAGCCTAAGAATATCAACGCTTTCAGGGTGTAGTGGCTGGGGGACCTGGATTCGAACCAAGGCTGCCCGGGTCAGAGCCGGGAGTTCTACCGCTAAACTATCCCCCAAGCGGTCGGCGTGGCGGCGCGTCTAGCATCGTGGCGCCTGGGGAGCAAGCGCGGCATGTCATCAGC
>JAGWRJ010000696.1 GCA_028869725.1 Alphaproteobacteria bacterium
CGCCCAACAATGGTGAAGGCTTTGCCAAGAATGTCGGCGGCAAGCAGCTGCCGAACGCGCCGCATTTTACGGCGTCTCTCACTGCCAATTACAGCATGCCCCTGTCCCAGAACTGGGTCGGTACCTTCCATACCGACTTCTACTGGCAATCGCAGTCCTGGGCGCGGGTGTTCAACGATGCCAACTACGACAAGATACATGGCTACTCGAACCTGAACCTCGCCCTGATCTTCAACGATGCCACCGGCACCCAGGTCATGGCCTATGTGAAGAATGTCTTCGATACCACAGCCATCACCGGAGACTTCCTCAACAGTGACGACACGGGACTGACGACCAATATCTTCCTCACCAGTCCCCGCCTCTATGGTATCCGCATCACCAAGAAGTTCGGCGAGGGTGGTTGGAACAGTGGCGGTGGGCTCGACTTCATTCCGTCGTTCTTCACCGACGCCGATGGCAAGGCACCCCATGTCTGGCTGACGCTGGGCGGTGATTACAACGAGTTCGTCTCGGCTTCCGAGAGCCCCTATAATCCGCTGGCATCTGCGAACTTCCCCAATGGCGGAAGCCCGACGCCGAGCTGGGCCAAGGGTCTGCCCACACCCGCGCAATTGCAGCACACCCCGACCTCGGGCTTCGACTGGAACGGGGCCCTGAGCTTCAGGCCGCCCGAGAGTGACTGGGTGTTCAGGGCAGCCGTGCGCTATGGTCGCTCGTCGCGCAATGTGGGCTTTCACAAGAGCCAGGCGGCTGGAACAAAAACGCAAGCATTCGGGCAGAAATGCACCGCGTTTCCAACCAATTCAAGCGGCTACAACTTGCAGCAGGATTGCGAACATGGTGTCGACAAGGAATTCGATACCTCGAAGAACTCCTCCAGCGAGCAGCACGCGATCCTCGACTTTACTGTGGGCAAGGAGGTTGGCATTGGCCTCTTCGGCACCCACCAGAAGGGCACGCTCGCCGGTGGTGTGCGGATTGCACAGTTCGACTCGCGCTCGCACCTGAACCTCGGCGCCGATCCAGTCTATAATCTCGATCCCAATATCTTCAAAAAATATCACGAGGTCTATCAGTTCACCTCCAATGAATCGCGCAGCTTCCGCGGCATGGGACCGGAGATCACCTGGAATGCGCATACACCGCTTGCAGGCAATGTCGATGAGGGCGAAGTCACTCTCGACTGGGGCATGAACTTTGCGGTGCTCTTCGGCCGCCAGCGCGTCAATCTCCAGCATACGGTGGTGCATTGCCGTCATTCGGGACCTGATTTTGGTTTATCTACCTGCGATGGAAAGAGCTTCGGTGAACCGGTCACTGGCGAAATCACTGAACCCACCGACAACGTGGTCCGCTCACACAAGGTCGGTGTACCCAATCTGGGAGGGCATATCGGCGCCTCCATGGTCTACCGGAACGCAAAGATCAGCGTCGGCTATCGCTATGATGGCTTCTTCGGTGTCATGGACGGCGGCGAAACTACGCCGCTCCAGTACAACCGCAGCTTTGCCGGGCCTTACGTGAACTTTACGCTCGGACTTGGAGGGTAGATCACGTCGGCTATATTGACAAAATTATCAATATTGTCGAGTATCCTACCAAACCTGAAAGCCGGGGCTGTGCCCCGGTTTACCTTTCGTCGCAGAACAAGCGTGGGAAATCTGAGACTGCGGAGAAATGGCGCCGCGGTCCGCTACCAGAGGAGCGAGCGATGCCGACAGGGACCTGCGCCCTTATTTGCGCTCTTTGGGGACTTGCATTCTTCGCCAGTACGGTGGCGGTACAAGCGGGCGTCACTCATAAGGAACTGACCTCGAAGGCGCCGCTTGCCGGACACAGCCTAACAGTCAACAGTGCCAAACGCGCATCGCCACGCTTCGAGGCCGGGTACCGTGCTGCGTGCAACTACGCGACTTTTGGCGGACCCCGCGACAGCTTCGCCTACCACAATGAGCCCGCATATCGTGCGGGATGGAAGGCAGGCTACGCCGCCTGTCTCGATCGCTCCTATATGGGAAATGCGGGCAAAAAGGTGACGTACAACTGAGAGCGGTCGCAACGTTCGAGTAGCAGGGACGGAGACAGAAACAGCGTTCGCGACCAACTCGACATCGTTTCAGAAGATGGTTGATCCGGATCGAACCTGGCACGAGCATCAACGGCCATTTCTGGCACTTGCGTGAGACGACATCCTGACGGCAACAGAAAAGCACTTCTACGCAGCCTCTAATGACAGGAGCAGACCATGCAGACCAGAAGATATTTGGTTGGTAGTGCCTATCTGGTGGCAGCCGTGTTGGCGGCTACAAATGTGGCTCGGGCTGGTACCACGTCCAAATCAGCGTCAAGGCCTACGCACCTGGCGAGCCATGTCGCTGTGACGAGTTCATCTGAACGCGCGTCGCCGCGATTCAAAGCTGGGTATCAGGCTGCGTGTGACTATACGACATTCGGTCGGCCGCGTGATGATTTCGCGTATCGGAACGAGCCTGCCTATCACGCTGGCTGGAAGGCAGGCTTTGCCGCCTGTCTCAACCGGGCGATGATGCAGAATACCGGCAAACCCTCCGGCCAGCTCAACGATATTTTCTGAAACCAAGATCAGCTTTGCTCCACGAAGATACCGTCAGACGCGCCTGCGTCCGCAGGGATCGCGTCGAAGGCAATGGTTGTGCGCGTGTCCTGGCCATGGAAGGCAATTGTTCCATGCCAGAAATACGAGGGGAATAGTACCAGCCGGCCCGGTCTGGGCGTCACGATGCGACGGATGGGGTCCGAAAAACCAGCATCGAAGCTCGGCTCACCAAATTTGAGCGCACCTTCATCGCCTGTGCCTGCCTGCATACTGGCAGGCAACGCGACGTAATAGGCGGAACTGATCCAGCCGCGCGGATGGACGTGATTGGTATGAAACCCGCCATCGCCCAAGCGGATTGACCAGGATCCCCAGTAACGAAACGCCTCGGACTTGCGCCGGTGCAGGGGATGGTCGGTGCTTGCGTCCAGCTCGCGGATATAATCACGCACGGCATCATCGATCCGAGCCTTCAAACGATCGACGAGCGTATGGCCTGTGCCAAAAAGCGTTCCAAGGGTTTTTGTCCCCTTACGACAGGTCTGATTGATGTGTTCCTGGGTGTCGAGATGAAGCTTGGCAAGATAGGCTTCAAGATCGCTGTTGAAGCTTTCCATGTCGCTGTAGCCCTCGGGAGGCTCCAGATCAAACACCCGGATCAGCCGCTCATAATCGTTGAGTGCAGCCTCGCGCCCATCGTCGAGCTGGCGTAGCGCCACACCTTCAAGGGCAAGTGCCGCCTGGTTGTCCGGGGACAGCGTCCGCGCCTTGCGCGCCTCGTCAAGCGCACGCGTTGCATCGCCTGCCCGGGCAAAGCACTCGGCAAGGCTGCAGCGGACCTCGATATTGTCCGGCAGGGCATCAAGCACCTCCTCGAAGCCCTGGATTGCCTCCCCGTAGGTCCCCAGACGCATCAGGGTCGAAGCAAGCCCTCCTTTCGCGGCAAGATTGTCGCTCCGCAATGCAAGTGCGCGCTCAAAATGCGCGCGCGCATCGTCGAAGCGCTCCGCCATGAACAGAAACTTTGCCTTTTCCGCAGGCAAAAAGGTGCTGTCCGGCACAATTGTCATCGCATCATCGTAGGAACGCAGAAAATCGCTGCGATCGAGCCGGTAGAGCAGCTCATTGAGCGTCTGATGGGCCATGAGATCGTGGGGATCGCGCAAAATCGCCTGACGGTAGGCCGC
>JAGWRJ010000697.1 GCA_028869725.1 Alphaproteobacteria bacterium
GGCGAGCTCACACGCGATCATGAAGAGATCACAAGGAGCTCAGCAATTATGGCCAAGCAATATATTCGCTGGTTTGGCGAACTCGGCATGACGGATGTACCGAGCGTGGGAGGCAAGACGGCCTCACTTGGCGAACTTTATTCGCATCTTGCCGCCGAGCACATTCGCGTACCCAACGGCTTTGCCATCACCGCTGAGGCCTATCGTGACGCCATGACCGCAAATGGCGGCTGGGAAAAGCTGCACCACGCGCTCGATGATCTCGATGTCCGCGATACCGCGCGTCTTTCCGAGCAGGCCAAGATCTGCCGGGACATCGTGTATGAGGCGACAGCAGGCAATGAGCTTCGCCGCCAGATTCTCGCGGCCTATGAGACCCTCAAAGGCCAGTATGGTGCCGGGCTGACGCTTGCAGTACGCTCATCGGCCACAGCCGAAGATCTGCCCAACGCCAGCTTCGCCGGCCAGCACGAAAGCTACCTGCATGTCGCCGGGGCCGCGGGACTCATAGAGGCCTGCCGCAACTGCTTTGCCTCGCTTTTTACCGAGCGTGCCATCGTCTATCGCCACACCAATGGCTTTGATCATTTCAAGGTCTTTTTGTCCGTAGCCGTCATGAAGATGGTGCGCTCGGATCTGGGGGCATCGGGCGTAATTTTCACGCTGGATACGGAATCAGGCTTCCGCGATGTCGTATTTGTGACCGCGGCCTATGGGCTTGGTGAGAACGTCGTCCAGGGCAATGTCGATCCTGATGAATTCTACGTCCACAAGCCAACCTATGCCAAAGGTTTCCGCGCTGTCCTGGACCGGCGCCTTGGCAGCAAGCAGATGCGGCTCGTGTACAGCCGCGGGCCACAGCGCACACGCGAGCAAAGCGTTTCTGCACGTGAGCGCGCCCGCTTCTGCCTCAGCGATGACGAGGTTCTGGCACTTGCAGGCTACGCAATAGCCATCGAAGAGCACTATACGAAGGCCGCGGGCCATCCCATGCCGATGGACATCGAGTGGGCCAAGGACGGCAAGGACCAAAAACTCTATATCGTGCAGGCGCGCCCGGAGACCGTGGCGTCGCGGCGCGGTCCGGTTATTGAATCCTTTCATCTTGCAAGCCATCCAGCGCCCCGGCTGACGGGGCGTGCAGTTGGTGAAAAAATCGCCTCAGGCCCGGTCCATGTCATCCATACGCTCGGCGAACTTTCCAGCTTTCGCGACGGGGAGGTCCTTGTGGCGCCGACCACAACACCGGACTGGGAACCGGTGATGAAGAAAGCTGCAGCCATCATCACCGACCGCGGCGGCCGCACCTGTCATGCGGCCATCGTGGCGCGTGAACTCGGGCTGGCTGCGGTCGTCGGCACCAAGGATGCCACCTCGGCGCTCAAAAGCGGCCAGATGGTCACCGTGTCCTGTGCCGAGGGCGAAACCGGCCACGTCTATGACGGCGCCGTGCCGTTCGAACGGATTGAAGTCCGGCCCGAAACGGGCACGCAGACGAGGACCGAGGTGATGGTCAATCTCGGCAATCCGGAACTTGCCTTCCGTACCGCGATGCTGCCGGCGGCCGGTGTCGGCCTTGCGCGCATGGAATTCATCATCAATGAGGCCATCGGCATTCATCCGATGGCGCTTGCGCACCTGCAAAAGGTTACATCTGCCAAGGAGCGCAGCGCGATTGCCCGGCGCACAGCAGGATTTGCCCGACCCGAAGATTTCTTCATCCGCACCCTCTCCGAAGGTATCGGCCGGATTGCCGCAGCCTTTTATCCGCGGCCCGTCATCGTCCGACTCTCCGATTTCAAGACCAACGAATACGCAACCTTGCTCGGGGGGCGCAGTTTTGAGCCGATCGAGAACAATCCAATGCTGGGATTCCGTGGCGCGGCACGCTATGGCCATCCCGCCTATGCCGACGGCTTCGCCCTGGAATGCGCAGCTCTTCTGCGGGTCCGCAAGGAGATGGGGCTTTCCAATCTCAAGCTGATGGTACCGTTCTGCCGCCGTGAGGAAGAGGCGCGCAAGGTGCTTGCCACGCTGTCTGCGCACGGGCTGGAACGTGGTCGCGACGGCCTTGAAATCTACGTGATGTGCGAAATTCCGGCCAACGTCATTCGCATCGATGGCTTTGCGCAGCTGTTTGACGGCTTCTCCATCGGTTCCAACGATCTCACCCAATTGACATTGGGTGTGGACCGGGATTCGGAAATTGTCGCATTTGACTTTGACGAACGCGATCCAGCCATGCTTGAAATGCTCCGTCTTGCGGTCACGGGCGCCAGGCGCAACCACCGTCATTGCGGCATCTGCGGTGAAGCGCCGGCCAATTTCCCCGATCTGGCCGCAGCGCTCGTGCGGATGGGCATCGACTCGATCAGCGTCAATCCGTCGAGCCTGATGCGCAGCATCGAGGCAGTCGCAGCAGCCGAAACGCTGCCCAAGCCAGATGCCGCCTGAGCCGCGCC
>JAGWRJ010000698.1 GCA_028869725.1 Alphaproteobacteria bacterium
CAGTGTCATGCGAACGCATTCAGAGGCCGAGTTAGAGCAAACGGCGACAGCCTTTGGAGCCATCGCGCGATTGATTGATCGGCGCGTGGACCAATGAGACTTAGCAAGATTGATAATGTCGCGGCACCTGTTAACGGCACCGCTCGATTCTGCAATACTGAGGAGCCCTCATGAGCTGCCCCGACATCCAAAAATTGCCGCATTCCCTGCACGGCCTGGACGGGCCTGAAGCTTTCCTGGCAGCACTTGCGACCGCAGGAGTCAACCTGGATGAGGTGTTGGCAACTTGCATCAAGCCCAGTTCTGAAACAGGAATCCTGCTTGGAGGCTCGCTATCGGAAGGCGTTGGTAACGCATCCTCTGACGTCGATCTTGTCGTGCTTCTGGAATCGGAGAGCGAACTCAGACCCGACTGCGATGGGCTCATCATACGTGCCGGGCGCTCGGTTGAACTTCTTCTCTATCGCAAAGGTATCGAAATCAACCTGGAAGTCTATGTTCGCAAGGATGTGGAAGAACTAATGAGTGCATTCCTGTCCTTTGCGCCTGCATTGTACAACCCATCCGATGTCGAACAGATCCCCATACTTCAGCCATTCGACATTCGATTCCTGCATCGCTTACGTACCGGCTGGCCCTTGAAGGGATTACGTCGCATCGAGATGTGGCGCGATGAATTCATGGTGGATTTGCTTGGCACCTATCTGGCAGTCTTTCATTACAATGGGTTCTGTGACCTTTTTGAAGACGCTGTTGCCATGGCGCGGGACCTACCTGAAGCCGGGGTGTTTGTGGGACGGAGAGGCGCTGAACAAGCCATGCTATCATTGCTGGCAAAATCTGGATTCACCAGCCCCAACACGAAGTGGCTCCTTCATTGGAGCGCGCTGGCTCGGCGTCAGTATCCGGCCACGCTTCTGGATGCTGGACGGTCGCTTTTGCTCGATGCCGTCGATGATGACGAGGTACAAAATTTCCTGCATCGGTTGTTCGAGTTCGGGCAGAACGTGTTGGGGGTGTTACGCCAAGATCCTGAGTTGCGCCGTGCAACCGATTTCTTGCGTACGCAGATTGCTTATGTGGCGTATGAGCCAGAAGCTATGGCGTCTAACATGCCAATCCGCAGCTTGGGAGCCTAGCGTGATGCTCTGCGGTAGAAATGTCAGTTAGTATAAGCTTGTCTTAAGTGGGACCGACATGAAGCATTCCAGCATTGTTGTTGCCTGCAGCCTGTCGCTGTCGCTGCTCATAGGCATGGCGCACGCAACCGCAGCACCTGCCCGTGCCGCCCCCTTCCAGAACCTCGCATTCCGCAACCTAGGCCCGTCCATTATGGGTGGCCGGGTCGCCTCGGTAGTGGGCATTCCAGGGAATCCCAAGGTTTACTACGTGGGTGCGGCCAGCGGCGGGGTATGGAAATCCACTGATGGTGGGTATCAATGGAAAGCGATATTCACCCATGAACCGACCGCTTCCATCAGCGACGTTGTGCTCGACCCATCCAATCCGAATATCGTGTGGGTGGCGACCGGCGAAGTAAACATCCGAAATGATGTGCTAAGCGGCGCGGGTCTGTATCGATCCAAGGACGCTGGCAAGACCTGGACCCTCATGGGCTTCAAGGATGCGGGCAACATCTCCAAAGTGGTGGTTGATCCGCACGACAGCAATATCGTGTGGGTGGCAGTGCTGGGTCACGTCTGGGGTCCGAATGCCGAGCGAGGGGTGTTCAAGACCTCCGATGGCGGCAAGACGTGGAAAAAGGTGCTGTTTATCAATAGCCACACCGGCGCTATTGACCTCACCACGGACGGCGCCAACTCACAGGTACTGTTCGCTGCCATGTGGCAGGCCCAGCGCTATCCGTGGAAGCTTGAGGAAGGCGGACGCAGTAGCGGACTGTGGCGCTCCACGGACGGCGGCGACACCTGGACCAAACTGAGCAATGGCATCCCCAAGCCACCGCTCGGACGCATCGCCGTCGCCGTAGCACCGAGCAACCCGCATCATGTGTACGCCTTGATCGAGACCCGTCCCGGACACGGGCTGTTGTTCGGTTCCCATGATCTAGGCAGCCACTGGCAGCAGATAAGCGATAACTACGCGCTCGACGTTCGTCCATTCTATTTCTCGCATGTTTACGTCGGACAACATGACGAAAACGAGTTGTACTTTACTTCTTTGTTCCTAATGAAATCAGATGATGGCGGACACACCTCTCGCCCGATAGATTACGGCGTGCATACGGACCATCACGCCTTTTGGCAGGACCCCACTAATCCAAGCCGCATGATCGATGGAGAAGACGCCGGAGTATACATAAGTTTGGATGCCGGCGCGCACTGGCGCTTTGTGGATACCCTCCCCATTGAGCAGTTCTATCAGGTGGCCGCGGACAGCAACCAACCATATAACCTGTGCGGCGGATTGCAGGATGGTGAAGGCTGGTGCGGACCTTCCGTTCCGCCGCCCACGCACCTGCCGTTCTACAAAAAGGTGATAGATCAATATTGGTTCTATATTCCTCTGGGTGATGGTCAATATCTCGTCCCCGCGCCCACCGACCCCAATATTATTTACGCAGACGGCCAGGGCGGCCATATCGTCCGCTACAACGTCGCAAAACGCATTCAGACCAATATTCGGCCATATAGCGCATTGGCCAGCACCGAAAGCAAGGACCGCAAATACCGCTTCAACTGGACTGCGCCGATTGTCGTGTCCCCCACCTCGGCCAAAACTGTCTACCTCGGAGGCGATGTCGTTTTTAAATCATCTGATGCCGGGCAAAGCTGGACGATCATCAGCCCCGACCTGACGCGCAATGACAAGGCCAAGCAGGGCTACTCGGGCGGTCCGGTAAACCTCGACATCTCGGGCGCCGAAACTTACGACACCCTTTTGTCACTTGAACTTGCACCGACGGATCAAAAAGTCATGTGGGCAGGCAGCGACGACGGCCTGGTCCATGTGACGCGCGACGGTGGACAGCATTGGGACTTGGTGACACCACCCGGGGCGCCCAGATGGGGACGTGTGTTCAAGATAGGAGTGTCGCCATTCGATGCTGGTACCGCATACGTGGCCTTTGACAACCATGAAATGGATGACCGCAAGCCGTATGTATATGAAACCAACGACTACGGTAAATCCTGGCACAGCATAGCCAAAGGATTGCCGCAACAGCCAGTGCTGGTAGTGCGCGAGGACCCACACTTAAAGGGGTTCTTGATGCTCGGCAATATGACCGGTTTATGGTACTCACAAAACGATGGCAGGACCTGGCAGAAATTGAACGCCAATTTCCCGACCGCTGCGGTGTTTGACTTGAAATTTGTGCACCACGCGCTTGTGGTGGCGACACATGGTCGTGGCCTGTTTGTGCTGGACAACTTGCGCCCACTGGAAGAAATGAGCGCCCAGATCGCAAAGCAGAACTTCCACTTGTTTACGCCATCCGTCGGTACGCAATACTCCTTTGCGGTTGGCCGTCACAAACCTCAAGATGTGTTGATCGATTATTACTTAAAGGACAAGTTACATCGAACGCCTGCAGACAAGGCAGCCAAACGTACGCGGGTCAAAATCGTCGTGACCGACGCTGCCGGAGACATCGTCGATACGGGTTTTGGCCCAGAAATGCGCGGCGTCAATGAATTTCGCTGGGACATGTCTTACGCGCCCGCCGTCGCGCTTGCCTTTGTGCATAAAAAGAAGCCAGGCCATCGTTCTGGGCCGCCGGTTATGCCGGGTACGTACAGGGTGGCCGTCACCGCAGACGGGCAAACCCAGAGCGAAACGGTCACGGTGCGCGGTGACCCCAACCGCCTAATCTCGCCGGCTGTTGCCCGCGCGAACTTGGAATTCAGCCTGAAGGTCCGTAACCAGCTGAGCGCATTTCATGAGATGCTCAATCGTATCACGGCCATGCAAAATAAGCTGAATGCCGTCACGAAATCCTTAGTCCGCCGCCCCGGCAGCCACGACAGGTACGCGGCACTCGCTGAACTCGCCCGCGAGCTCAATCAGAAGCTCATGACGATCAAGAACAGCGTGTACAATCCGCTCATTCAACGCAATGTGGTTGAAGATGATTTGCATTTCCCTGCGCGGCTGAACCGTGATCTGCAGGGATTGGGTGTCTCCAATCCTACGCGGGCACCCGACGCCTCCGAACGCACAAAGGCCAATGTGGCTGGGGCGGAGCTCGACCGCAAGCTGGCGCAATTCAATAACCTGCTTGCCGGCGACGTTGCCCGCTACAACAAAGCGGCACTCGCTGCCGGAGTTGCGACCTTGAACGAGGGCGCCCCGGTGAGGGTGTCGGAGGCGCACATATGAGCCGGTTCCTGTAAATCGCAATCCTGCGATCGCCGTCTCAACCGGCTCCATGATGCCATCGAGTCCAGTATCGGCGATGTCGACTCCCTCGGACTGAAAGAGCACATCGCCAAGGTCAAACGATTCGCGAACAAACCTGCGCCGACGCCGAGTGCGTTCAGGCCAGCCTCGGCCTTTCCGGCAACCAAGTCGTCAGCCCCGGCATAATCAGAATGTTCACCCCCACCGCGCGCCAAGGTATGCGGCTGGAAGGCGGCGGCTACCGCCTCGATCACTTGTGCGCTCTCGTCCAGCGCGTCGAGGTCTCGGACAAGGAAGGCGCATCATCGGGTCGAGATCGGAGCTACTGCGCATTCTGGTCGCCACTACAGGCGAAAAATCGGCGGTCCCTGACGCTCGCGGTTCTGGACTGAAATGGCGCGCCCTAGGGGAGTCGAACCCATCTTGCCAGGTTGAAAATCAGGGTAGTTACTAGCATTTTCAACGTGCTAGCCAGAGTTCAGGTGTCTAACCTACGCCTATTAGATCAGTCGGGTACAGACGGCGCTGTCTAACCTTACGGACACCCAGGCGTCCTGTGACGAGGCAGATCACGCGTCCCGCGGCGAAGCATCAATGGGGAAACGCTACACCAACTGTCAGAGACGTCACACCAAGAGACGTCACACCAACAGAGACGTCACACCAACTTGCCTCTCCGCACAGCTTCGATTACATTTCAATCATACTGATAAAAAGTGATTTATGGCTACCGACACCAAAGTTTTGACCGCCCATGTCCCGATCGCTCTCGCGGAGAAGGTGGAGGCAATGGCGTCACGGCTCGAACGCTCGCGTGGTTGGGTGATGAAGCAGGCACTCGCCGCGTGGGTTGACCAAGAGGAGGAGCGTCACCGAATGACGCTCGAAGCCCTCGAAGACGTGGACGCTGGCCGTGTGATCGACCATCAAGCCGTGCAGGCTTGGGCAGATAGTCTCGACTCGGACAAGCCGCTGCCGCCGCCCTCCAAATGAGGATCAGGTGGACCGGGAAGGCATCCACCGATCTTGTGCGGCTGCACGAGCATCTGCGACCTGTTGCGCCCGACGCGGCAGCGCGTGTCGTGCAGCAGCTTGCCCGCGCGCCGGATCGCCTGCCTGACTATCCCCGGATCGGCGAGAAATTGGAAGCTTACGAACCGCGCGAGGTTCGGCGGATCATCGTCGGCAACTACGAGATACGCTACGAGATCGCGGACGCGACGATATTCATCCTGCGCCTCTGGCACTGCCGCGAGAACCGCAGCTTCGAGTCGGGCGAGCGATGATGAGTTCATTCGGCCAATGGCGCTGTGCCAGGGGGTGATTGCCGAGGCGGTGCGGGTGCAGCTCGAGCATTTCAAAGGGATCTGCAACAACCATCGTAATGGGACGGCGGCGACCCCACTGATCCTTGCGCGTGCGATCGGCAACAGCCCTGCCTACTAACTTACCGCGCAGCAGCACTGCTGCGCACCCTCGCAACCGTCTACAGGGGGACATCGGTCGCGTTTGAAGTTCAGAGTGCGGTAATGACATGGCGCGCCCTAGGGGAGTCGAGCCCCTCTTGCAAGATTGAAAATCAGCGGAGTGACTCGCATTTTCAATGCCATGACCAGAGTTCAGGTGTCTAACCTGCGCATGTTTGATCAGTCAGTTACAGACGGCACTGTCTAACCTCGCGCCCCAAACAGAAGGCGATGCTGTAGGCACTTTCTGCTCGTGACCGGACTGAAGAAATAGGAAACAAGCCAGTGCCCCCACGGACACGTAGGCGTCCCGCGGGGAGGCATCATCGGGGTGACGCCGCACCAACAC
>JAGWRJ010000699.1 GCA_028869725.1 Alphaproteobacteria bacterium
GCTCGAGCATACCCATTACGCGGTCGCAGGCCGCAGCGTTGATCAGCGGGCCGACGGCAACGCCCTCCTCCATGGGGTCGCCGACCTTGTAGGATTTGGCGATGGCGATAACCTTTGCGAGCGCTTCCTCGTAGATCGATTCATGAACGAGAAGGCGGGTGGGCAGGGCACAACCTTGTCCAGCCATAACACCGATTGACCATTGCACGGCGCGGGCACAGGCGGCATCGATGTCGGTGTCGGGAAAGAGGAGGCTGGCGGATTTGCCTCCCAGCTCCAACACCACGGGCTTCAACTGCTCGGCACAGGCCATCATGATCTTGCGGGCCGCGATGGGACCGCCAGTGAAGCTGATCTTCTCGACCTTGGGATGACGCACAAGTGCCTCACCGGCTTCGATGCCGCCCGGCAGTAAACTGAAGACGCCGTCCGGAATGCCGGCTTCCTTCACCAGGCGGGCATAGAGATCCGGGGCGAAAGGGGTGACTTCTGCCGGCTTCACCACCACGCAATTGCCAGCCGCAAGAGCGGGCGCCACTTTCATGCCCAATGAAATGAGCGGACCGTTCCAGGTGATGATGATGCCGATGACGCCATAAGGTTCGGGCGACGAATAAGAGAACTCCTCACGCGCGCCGTAATTGGAGTACATCTGGCCGTCGAGCTTGTCGCACCAGCCGGCGTAATAGCTGTGCCATTCCGCCGAGAGCATGGCCATACCCATGCCCGACATCAGCGGCGTGCCCCCGTCGATAGCAGCTAGGCGGGCAAATTCCTGCAGGTTCTCGCGGATCAGATTGGCTAGTTTGAGGAGGACCTCACGGCGCGCTTCAGGCTTCCAGTTGCGCCATTGCTCGAAGACTGCGGCAGCCTTTTCGACCGCGCGATCAACTTCGGCCTTGCCGGCGAGGGGGACCTTGGCCTGTACATGGCCTTCGACCGGGTGGCGGTGCTCGAAAAATCCGCCGGACCCCTGCGCCAGCTCCTGATGGCCGATGCGCAGGAAGGCTGCAGGCGAGTTGTGTTTATCCATCGGCCGACCCTCCCAAACGATACCGCACTTCGGCGGTGTTTCGCCGCGAAGCTTTAAGGCTGGAGGCTTGGAAGTCAACTAAGTTATAAATGTTTGCACCGGGTGCGGCCATACCCCGGCCCAGTCGCCCTGATGCTCAGGTGCTGGGCCGGAAAACGGCAGCTTCCATCCATCGCTGGCGGGATGCGGAGATGTCTGCACTCGGCGTACCAGAACGCGACTAGCGTTTCTTCCTTCGCCGCTTGCCAGAACGGCTCGGTCCAGACATTGGTCGCGATCTTGATGAAGTCGCCGGAAATGGGTTGCGCAAAGCTCATCTCTATCTCCTCAGAAGAAGGCTGCTGATCGGGATCGGCGTGATGCCGCCCGTCACGAGCGCAATCTCTGCATCGCGGGCCTGGTTAATCGGGTGCCACGCTATTGTTCGACCGCCTCGGCGATGTGGGGCATACCGATGATGCAGGCCTGCGACAGTTGCCCGCCATGGGTGTTCACGGGGATCAAGCCCCCCTTGAAGCGGATAGAGCCGCTTTCTACGAAGGCACCGCCTTCGTAGAAGCCGCAGTCCTCGATCTGCGTCAGCACCGTCGGCGTGAAGTTATCGTAGAGGAGGGCGACATCGACGTTCTCCAGTCTGACGCTGGCCCTCTCGTGGAGCCGCCTGGCGATGGAGAGGTTACCGGACGAGACGAAGATGTCGTCCGGTAGGTTCATCCAGGTGAAGGGGCCCCTAATCCCCGAAGTCGTTATGGCTTGCAGCCATGACATAGACGGGTGTCTGCTTCAGATCGCGTGCGCGCTCCACCGAGGAGGTGATGATGGCACCGGCGCCATCGGTCTCCAGGCAGAAAACGCAGACGCAGAGCGGATCCGCAATCATGGGTCCTTTGAAATTTCTTCCTTGGCCAGCGGCATCTTCTAAATGGTCCCAGGATGGGGCAGTGCATTTTCGCACGTCGACACCGCGATGATGCGCAGGCCCCCGCTGCGGGGGCTGTCTTTGTGCAGTTGGCGGCGCGCCAGGACGCTCATTGGACGGCCGGGATCAACCATGCAGGCTGCAGGAAACTGCCTCCATCGCCGCGGGCATGGCGCCGAAGACGTTGCCCAGGCGCTGACGCCCCTGCTACAGCGCTATTATCGTCACGATATATGTCGCACATCGCTGGCCTGGATCGCGGCCGAGGCTAGGCCGATCGTGCCAGCCGAACCGCTGCCGCCACCGGTCAAGGTTGCCGTATAGGTCACATCGGGGAATGCCGAGTGCCTCCATGATGGAGGCTGTCCGCATCGAAACGCCGTAGCCGGCGCCTGTACCGGCGTAATCTGCAAAGCCGTCGATGTCGCGAACGCAGGTGCCTGTGTCCTCACTGGCGGCGAGGGTCGTCTTGCCGCAAAGCTCGGTGATCGTCTGCGGCCAGGACGCACCGTGGCTGTAATAGGGCCTGGCATCGATGCCAACAATCGTGGTCATTGGTTCAGACGATGTCGAGACGTAGTGCTCCCGGGAAGTTCTCCGAACCAAAACTAGATACCTGGTTATATTTGTTGGCAGGGAGCGAGGTGGCGCCACCGTGTGCGGCCCTGTAGCTGTGGATTTTTACGGCCCTATGCTAAAGCCTATCTTCCGGAATCGATGAGAAGACCCGCCGTGAAACCTTCCGCCTCGAAGCTCCAGGCCCCCAAGGGACCGAAGGCCAAGCGCCCTGCAAAGGCCCCGACCGAAGAGACCAAGCCGGGTGGCAATGGCGTCAGCCTGCCCCTCGTGCGCATTCCCAAGGCAGCGGAAATCGTCGCCGGGCATATCCGTAAGATGATCCTGCGCCGAGAACTGAAGGAGGGCGATTACCTGGCTCCAGAAAATCAGCTGTTGCGCAACTTCGGGATCTCTCGACCGACATTGCGCGAGGCGCTGCGCATCCTGGAAACCGAACAGTTCATCAGCGTCAGCCGCGGCTCGCGCACCGGCGCCGTCGTGCACCTGCCCAAGGCAGACACCGCCGCACGCTATGCCGGCTTCACATTGCAGTCGCAGGGTACGACGCTGGCCGACGTCTATTCCGCGCGCATGGCCATCATGCCCTATGCCGCGCGGCTGTTGGCGCAGGTCGGGGATCCCAAGACTGTCAAGCGGCTAAAAGAGGAAATGCAGAGCCTTTATGCGCTTGGCGGTTCTCCGAAGGTTGTGCAATTCCAGATCGCCGTGGCGCGCATGCACAGATTGATGGTGCAGCTCACGGGCAACCGAACCTTGACGTTGCTGCTCGACCTGATCGAGGAGGTTCTGGAGCGGCATCAGTCGCGCTTTACGGGCGATCATCTGGGCATGACAGAGGCCGAGCGTGCCAAGTTCCTGCACAGGGGGTTACGGTCTTTTGACAAGCTGATCGAACTGATCGAAGCCAAGGAACCCGCGCGCGCCGAGGCCCATTGGCGCGCTCACATCGAGAACGCCAACGCCCATTGGCTGGCCGGTCTGGACCGCACCACCGTACTTGATCTGCTCGACTGACGATTCGTTGGATCGTCCCCGTTGCGCCCGGGCGATCAGCTGCGGTCTTGTGAACATAGAGAACCTAGTTATAATTGATCCCATAGCCGCCCGGAGGGGGCGGTACAGGGTAGGTACCGGATTTTGCCTAGAGTTCGCAGACTTCCAGACGCGCTTAAGGTTCGTGCGCGCCACATGGGCGAGCGTATCGCTCATGACGATACAAGGCGGGTCCTAACGATGGCCGCATGGGACCGTGAGGCAGATGAACTCGGCGGTGGGCTTGCCGCTGCCGGTCTACAGCCGGGCGACCGTGTCTTTCTTGCGATCAGCAACGTCCACGCCGTGGAAATGGCTATCGCCGTGATCGGTGTGCTGCGGGCGGGCGGCATTGCCGTGCC
>JAGWRJ010000700.1 GCA_028869725.1 Alphaproteobacteria bacterium
CGACTTTGCTGCGAACGGGCTTGAGCACGCTGGGAAACCCGATAGCCGCAGGGAGTGGTTCGTTTTGTTGAATTCGACGAGAGGGTGGGACGGGCAATCCCAAACTTTTCCCCAAATCTGTCGTTCGTGCCTTATCCAGAGCTATGTCTAGGGCATCATCGGCAGGCAATTGCGCCTTCAGGCGCAGAGGATGCGCTTCGGGCAGACGCCGTAACCACCGTAGCGAGCCCTCGGTGGCGGGAATGATGAGAACGAAGTCGTGGCGGGCATCCAGATCGAGCAACCAATCCAGTGCCACATCGATCGGCTCGAACTCAGGCTGCGGGTAAATGTGCCTGCACCACCGAGACTGCGCCGTCAACGCGTGCTTGTCTCGCATGCTGGCGTGCACGATCGCCCCGGCAAAGCCGAGTGATTGCACGCAAGCCAGACCCGCTCGACTGTCGGCATCGAGGACGAGGACAAGGGGATTGCTGGGCAGCGCTCGTCTGGCCTTTGGCAACTCGGCAGGCACCACCGTTGGGCCGCCAGCCACACCCACACCGTCTTCCAGACTCGTGTCCGTCTCAGGAGAGGCTTCATGGGGCATATGCATGCTCACGGCCGACACATACGCCAAGCAAGCAAGGGCAATCGCGCGGCAACGGGGATCCGAGGAATGGCATGCCAATCCACTCCGGGAAACGGGTGACCTTCAAGCGTGGATACGGCAGCACGATACGTTTGTGCGGCCAACCGATGCGCTCGCTGATCTTGGCCACCGTTGGGGTAGCAAAACAAGTCAACCGGGCGCCCTAACTCGCTCTCAAGCCAAACGCGGCTGCGTGTCATCTCGTCGTGCATCAGCTCATCGTCCAGCGTGGGCAAAATTGGGTGGCTGATGGTGTGTGAACCGACGGTGATCAAGCGTGGATCGAGACAGCGCAGATCTTCCCAGTCGAGCGGGTCGTAGGCAATGCGCTCCTGCCTGGTGGGCACGAAGTCAGCGGTGGCCTCACGAATGCGGTCTTCAGCAAAATGACGCTTTTGCAGGGGCAATGACTTCATCCAGGCCATGATGGTTTCGATTTCCGGCGCCGGGGCCTGCAATACCGAAGTCAGGTCGATGCGTTTGGGATCGCTCAAACGTCTCAGACGGGAGCGGGCTTCATGGCTCCACAGCCATTGGCGGGACTCGATCAAGCCCGGGCAGACAAAAAAGGTGGCGGGCAGCCCCAATGCCTTCAGCACAGGGTAGGCAATTTCCGCGTGGTTTCGCAAGCCGTCATCGAACGTCAGGGCAACCTCCCCCATCGTTTCAGGTGGACGGCCTTCCTGCATACTGCACAGCATTGCATCCAGGCTAAGGATTCGAAAATGACTTTTTAGCCAGCGCATTGCGGTGACAAAGTCCGCCTCAGGCATATCGGCATCACCAACGCCATGCAGCATGATGATTGCGCGGCCATTCCTGCCACGCGTCAACCTCGCAGACAGCCCGGTTCTCAGGGCTGCGCTCTGTGCAACACGTTTCAAGGAAACTGCGCGGTTGAAATCCAAGGTGACGGCCCATCTTGGCCGCGATGGCCGAAACACATCCATGGAGGGACTGCAATGTGCAGCGCAACAACTGCGTCGGATGAAGCAGTACGGCGTACCTTACCGTGGTTGTGCGCCGCACTCATCCCCCGATTTATGGGAGGCTACAAGGTCAATCGACTTGTCATGCGTTCGTGACAGATCAAAACGGAAATGTGAATGGAGAATGTTGACGGCTACAGCTCCCATCGATCCAGCACCGCGTAGCGCCCGGCACCCAGCATCGACTGCACCAGCGACAACTCGGCAACCGGCCAGGTCATGGGGGCGAAGGCCTGGGGCACATGGCTGGTCTGGGCGTGGCGTGCCAGGGTCACATGCGGCCGGAACGCACGCTGATCGCAGCCTATGCCGACCTGCTCCACCGCCCGCGCCAATGCGGCGCGCAAAGCCAGCAACTCGCGCGGCAGATGGCCCATTGTCAGGTGGGCGATACCGCCCTGTGGCCAGACCGCGGCCTGATCCAGGTGCAGGGTGAAAGCCTGGGCTGCGC
>JAGWRJ010000701.1 GCA_028869725.1 Alphaproteobacteria bacterium
CCGCTGGGTGTTCGAAACCTTCGACGATCTGCTCGCCAGCCCCGAGGCAAACCGCATGGCCGCGGACTTCATCGGCGCCAAAATGAAGGAGCGTGTGCGCGACCCGCGGACCGCCGACCTGCTTACGCCGACGTTCGACGATTACCCGCTCTTCGCCAAGCGTCCGCCGCTCGATCATGGCTATCTCGAAGCGTTCAATGAGGAGCATGTCCACCTCGTCGATATCAGGAAGGATCAGCCGCTGGTCGAGATCACCGAGACCGGCGTTCGCACGACGAAGGAACACTACGAGTTCGACATCATCGTGCTCGCGACCGGCTTCAAGGCCTATACCGGGGCGCTCGAAGCCTTCCCGATCCGGGGGGAGGGTGGTCAGACACTGGCCCAGAAATGGAAGACGCAGTCAGAATGCATCATGGGCGTGTGTGCCTCGGGCTTTCCCAACATGTTCATGGTCACCGGCCCGCAGGCGCCCTTCGCTAACCTGCCCACCTCTATCGAACAGAACGTCATCTGGATCACACGCTGCATCGAGAAGATGGAGCATGAAGGCCTTGATGTGTTCCGGCCGCGCCGTGATGCCGAAGAGGCCTGGACTGCGCAGACTGCAGACATCCACAGGCAGACCCTCATGGCTGAAGGCTACAAGGTCAACTCCTGGATGATGGGTGCCAACCGCGAAGACAAGCCGCCGCGTGTACTGATTTATTTTGGCGGGGCCAACTTCTACTACGATGCGCTCGACACATCTGCAAAGAAGGGCTTTCCCGAGCTGGAATTCGAGCAATGGTCCCAAAGCCCAAAGGCCACCTCAGCGGCGCGCAGGTAGGAGAGCCTGCGCCAGGCTTCTCCGTCGCGCGAGGGTTGCCATAACTTATGGCCCTGACGGCGCCGCCCATGCACAGAGCCCGGAGCGAAGGCTCTGGTGCTGGGCGGAGCCTTGTCTGTCCAGGTGGTTGGCAGCGGTATCGCGCAGGCTATAGCCACCTGATGCCAAGGGATTGTCCTCGTGCTCAGGCCTCACTCCAGATCACCCAACCGGCATTCACCCAGCTGTTCCTGGAAATTTCCGGCCAGCCATAGAGGCGCGCCTAAAGTCAGCTCGTGACCTGGCACAAGGCATCTTTGGAAAACCCTAGCTGATATACGCGTTGCATCGACCGATTTGTCCATGCTGATATGACCAGAGTGGATGAGGGCAAAGGCGTTGCTGGACGAGACGCGCGGAGAGGTTCGGATTGAACCCCGCCACATTGCCGCCGCTACAATCGGAAACGCGCTCGAATTCTATGATTTTTTTGCCTATGGCCTGTTTGCGATCCAGATCGGCCACGCCTTCTTTCCCTCGGACAGCGCCTATCTCAGTCTCATGGGGTCTTTGGCGACCTTTGGGGCAGGCTTTCTGACGCGGCCGATTGGCGCCATTGTCATCGGCCGCTATGCCGATCGGGCCGGACGCAAACCGGCCATGATGCTCAGTTTTGTGCTGATCGGATGCTCGATGCTGTTGATGGCATTGATCCCGTCCTACTCCGCAATTGGTCTTGCAGCCCCGGTTCTTGCGATCATCGCACGCCTGGTTCAGGGATTTTCGGTCGGCGGAGAAATTGGCTCCAATACCGCTTTTCTGGTCGAAGCCGCCGCCCCCGAGCGACGAGGCTTCATCGCCTCATTTCAGGGGGGCACCCAGGCAGCAGCAGTTCTTGTGGGTAGCCTGCTTGGCTTTGGGCTCAATGCAACCCTGCCGGCCGGACTTGCGTCTGTCTATAGCTGGCGGATCGCTTTGCTGCTTGGAGCTGCGGTCGTGCCCTACGGCCTTTGGCTGCGGCAGGACTTGCCAGAGACACTACACCTGTCCGCGCCTGCGCCGACAACCCGGAGTGCGCCGACCAGCTATATGCGCATCGTTGCGCTCGGCATCGCTGTCTTGGGCTCAATTACCATCGCTGCCTGGGTGTCGGTATACGCAGTCACGTTTGCCCAAAACTCGTTACACATGTCGGCGCGGGCAGGATTTGCGGCGCAGCTGATGA
>JAGWRJ010000702.1 GCA_028869725.1 Alphaproteobacteria bacterium
CTTCATGGCCAAGGAGCCCACAACCATCCATCTTTATAAATGGTACGACCAGACGCAGCTTGTCCGTTCCTCGATCGGCGCGGTGGAAGAGGCGATCCTGATCGGCCTTGTCTTTGCGGGCATTGTCGTCTTCGGTTTCCTGCGCAACTGGCGGGTGACCTTGGTTGCGATGGCGATCGTGCCGCTCTCCGTCCTCGCGACGGTCCTGCTGCTCGACGTGCTGGGCATGACCTTCAACATCATGACCCTGGGAGGCATTGCGGCAGCGATCGGCATCTTGATCGATGATGCAATCGTCATGATCGAACACATCGCGCGTCGGGCGGGCGATCCCAGGCGGGCGCGCGAGGATACCTCCGTCTTTGTCGCGGCCCGCGAATTTCTGTCGCCTCTTCTGGGCTCGAGCCTTGCCACCATCATCATCTTTATTCCGCTGGCATTTCTCTCGGGACTGACCGGAGCGTTTTTCAAATTTCTGTCGCTGACCATGGCCTCGTCACTGGCGATTTCATTCGTTCTGACAGCGCTCGTCGTGCCGCTGCTTGCGAACCAGTTCATCGACTTCAGGAAGTGGCAGGATCCAGGGCACGACCAGACCGGCTGGATGGCACGCGCCCATGCCAGAGCGCTCGATATGCTGATGCAAAAGCCGGTTTGGATTCTGGCGAGCGTCGCTGTGCTCATCCTTGCCGGTTATTTTGCCTATCGCAATGTCGGCACAGGATTCCTGCCACGCATGGATGAGGGCGGCTTCGTGCTTGATTACCAGACTGCACCTGGCACCTCCTTGCGCGAGACCAACCGGGAACTCGAGGAGGTTGAGGACATCCTGCGTCGTAATCCCTATGTTGCAACCTATTCGCGGCGCACCGGTGCAGGCCTTGGCGGCGATCTTAGTGAAACCTATCAGGGCGACTTCTTCGTGCGCCTCGTCTCTCCCTCCAAGCGGCCGGACATCTGGACGATCATGGACAGGATCAATGGCCAGATTGCAAGGAAGGTTCCGGGGATTGATTTTGATCTGCACCAGCTCCTGAGCGACATGATCGGCGATATGGTGGGACGTCGTCAGCCTGTCGTGGTGGAGCTGAGGGCCAAGAATCCAGACATCTTAGCGCAGCTTGCTCCCAAAGTGGCCAAAGCCATTTCCAAGGTACCCGGCGTACAGCCGGCCTCGGTCAATGACGGCGTGATACCGGCCGGCGATGCGCTCGAAATCCATGTCAACCGTGCCGCGGCGGCCTCTCAGGATATGACGCCCCAGGAGGTGTCGCAGCAGGTGTATCACTACCTTCATGGTGCCGTGGTAACGCGCTATCTCGGCATCGTGCAGGATGTGGGCGTGCGCCTGTGGCTCAACGCGCCGCAGTCACCCATCTATCGCGATCAGCTGGGCAAGATTCTCATTCGCTCACCATCAGGTCGTGTATTTCCGCTGAAATCGGTGGCGCGGATCAAGTTTGCCGGCGGCCAGCCTCAGATCACGCGCGATAACCTGGCGCAGATCGTAGCGATCACCGCCCAGATCGGCGGCGGGCATGATCTGGGCTCGACGATCGCAGCAGTACAGAAAGTGCTCCACCGTCCCGGCCTGTTACCGCGCGGGGTTGATTACACCATTGGCGGCGCCTTCAAGCAGCAGCAGATGGCGCTCAAGGGCATGATCAGGGTCTTTGCCGCTGGGGCTGTCGCCGAGTTCATCCTGCTGCTTTTCCTCTATAACCGCCTGCTTCTACCGCTTCTGATCATCTGCAGTGCGGTGATTTCAAGTAGCGCCGTCTTCATCGGACTGTGGCTGACACACGTCGAGTTCAACATCACCGCCATGATGGGCATGGTGATGATCATCGGCATCGCCACGGAGATGGCAATTTTCCTGGGGTCCGAATACCAGGACCTGTCGCACAGCCTGCCGCCGCGTGAGGCGCTGGCTGCGGCAGCGCGCAACCGTCTGCGCCCCATCATGATGAGTACCTTTGCCATGATCCTCGCCCTGATACCCCTCGGCGCTGCGATCAGTGGCTCGGGTGATCAGATGCTGCAGCCTCTTGCCATTGCCATCATTGCAGGCATTACCGTGCAGCTGCCGCTGGTGCTGCTCGCGATGCCTGTGGTGCTCGGCTGGCTTGAGAAAAACCGGCGCCAGCCCGATCCGGTTCCCTGAGTGAGACCGAGTTTTGCGTCTGACTGCAATTTAACGTACCCCGCTATCTGCTCTTGTGTATGAGGCGGCATAAGCTTGCGTATGCCCGCTACGCTTCTGGGTGAGGGCACCGCATCACTCAGAAGGTATGGTGTCGTGAGGACGGGGGACGAAGACGTGCAGGCACACGTAACACAGATCTTGCGACGGACCCCATTGGCCGGGCGGGAGCGCACCCTCAGGACTTCCACCTCGCGCCGCAGACGCGCCGCCCATCTACTTTCTGGGGCTGCCATGATGGCAATGGTCAGCGCCGGCGCAGCCCTGGCCGGACCGCCCTTCATCACTGACGATCCGGTGCCGACGCCTCTTGGCCAATGGGAAGTCTACGGCTTTTCGGCGGCGACCCAGGTCGATGGTGACATGGGCGGGACCTTGGTGGGCACGGAAATCAACAACGGCGCCGCACCCGGCCTGATGCTGCACATGGTTATTCCGCTCGCCTTTGATGCAGCGAGCGGGCAGGGCCTTAAAGGTGGTCCCGGCGATATCGAGCTGGGCGCCAAATACCGCTTTGTCGATGCCTCCGAAAAGGATTGGTGGCCGCAGATCGCAACCTTTCCCCTCATTGAGGTTCCCGTGGGCAATGCCAGTCGCAATCTCGGCGGCGGGCGCTTTCGCGAATATCTGCCGATCTGGATGGAGAAGGACTTCGGCCGCTGGACCACGTATGGCGGCGGCGGTTACTGGATCAATCCCGGACCCGGCAACCGCAATTACTGGTTTGTGGGTTGGCTTCTGCAGCGCCAGGTGACGGACCAGCTCGCCCTGGGTGCAGAGATCTTTCATCAAACGCCGATGACAGTCGCTTCAGGGCCGACAACGGGGTTCAATGTCGGCGGCCAGTACGACTTCAACGATCATTATCATCTGCTGTTTTCGGCAGGAAAGAACGTTGAGAACGCCCGGACCACCAATACGTTCTCCTATTATCTCGGCGTGCAGTACACCGGGCGGCTCTGATCTGTCCGCGCCGGCGCGATCAGGCCCGCGCCTGCCACTTGTGCCACAGGTACCAGGAGAACCCCGCGACGATGAGGGCGGCGACCGCAAGATC
>JAGWRJ010000703.1 GCA_028869725.1 Alphaproteobacteria bacterium
GCCGAGAAGTCCTTGGCGTAGGCGATCTGCAAGTCGCGCTCCTTGGCCAGGACGTAGTCCACGGCTTTGCCGGCCTCAGCCGCCGCCCGGAAAATCTCGTTCTTGTCCTGCTTGAGCACCTTGGCCCAGGACTGCACATAGGCTTTGTGCTGCTCCTCGTCATGGGGAATGCCGGTCTCGGCCGCCATGAAGGTACTGAACAGCTCGGCGCGCAGCTCTTCCTTGGCATACGCCTCGGAGCCGAAGCGGTGGCCACCCGTGATGCCTTCGCGGTTCAGGCGTTGCTGGGCACCCGTCGCATGGCCGATCTCATGCAACGCCGTGCCGTAGTAGCCCTCGACCGACTTGAAGGACTCGCGCGGCGGCAAGGAGACTTCGTCACGTTTGGGCGAGTAGAAGGCATGCTGCGGATGGGTGGCAAAGGTCAGACCGTCGCCACGCATGGCCTGCATCACCTGCTCGGCACGGTCGACGACCGGAATCTTGTTGTCCGGCGTCTTCAGCGGCTCGATCTTCAGCCCTGTGCACTGCTCGGCGCTGAACACCGTGTAGACGCGCCCCACGACGGCATCGAGCTGCCTGTGGGCTGCGCCCCAGGCCAATTCCCGCTCCTTGTGACGCACCGTCAAATCGGCTGCCTTAACGGCCAGGGTGGATACCCTGTCGGTCGGCATGCCCACATGCACCACACCCTTGCCTTCGTCGAACACCTTGACGCGCATGCCGTTGAGACTGACGTCGACGTCTCGGCGCTCCCAGAACGGCTGATCCTTCCAGAGTTCGATCGGGTGGCCTTTCTCGCCCTTCTTGACCCTGCCGCCAAGCTCGTTGATCTGCTTGACTGTGCCGAACCGCGGGTCGGCATAACCCTGGTCCATCTGGACCAGCTGCAAAAGCAAGCGGTTGCCGCCCTTGTAGGCGTTGCCAGTGGCCATGTTGCGCGGCAGGCCATGCTCCAGGTTTTCCCAGGGGCGCTCCCACGGGATTTGGCCACGCTCCAGAGACTGGACCATGCGGTCGGTGATTTCCTGGCGCAGATCACGCTGTTTCTTTTCGGCGGGCAGAGAGGGGGCTTGTTCCCCTGCCCCAGCCTCGGGATCCTGGCCGGCCTGGGCCACCGCTGCTTGCTGCTGCAGTTCATCAGCCATGTTGGACCTCGTCTTCTGGTTGGTCAAAGACGGCGCCGAACTCACGCTCGGCGTGGTCGCGACTGGCAGCCTGGATCTCGACGAAAACGTCGGACTCCATGGCATCGGGTATCAAAGGTTGGTTTTCCATCGTGGTTCTCCTGGTTCACACCCCGCGACCCATATCGCGGAGACGGGGACGACTGCGGCTTGAAAGGGCCGGCTCAGACACCTTGATCTGCTGTTCCTCGACCTCCTGTTGAGGATCAGCAGAGTCGGCATGGCCGTCATCGGCGCGTTGCTGCCCTTCGTCTGCATCACGCGCCTCGACGACCTCCTCTCGGTGTTCTGTGGCCTGTTGCTCGAGGCCCTTCTCGCGCTCGCGCTTTTCCAGCTTTTCATCGATGTTCCGCGTGCGAAGCTGCTGCTGCAGCATCTCGCGCTCCTCCTCGGACCGCGATTGCAGCCGGTCGTAGGCCAGCTGGCCGAGCTCGGTCAGTCGGTCGTGCTCATCGACGAGAACCGGCCGAGCTGGATCTGCGAGCCAGGCCTTTTGCTCAGGGGTCAACGGATGGCCCTGACCGGCCGCGGCAAGGGCGTCCCAGCCCTGTGACGGGAGGTGCGACAGGACCGATTCAGCGGCCAGGAACGGTTTGTCGACCGGATAGGTCGCCGCAACAGCCTGATCGCCCTGCGCCCGGGACGCTTCCAGGCTCGACGGCCGGGCGATGCTGCCCAGCGGCTCGGCCGATCCATTCATCACGGTGGCGGCCAGTGCGTGCTCGGCTTCATCGGCTTGCAGAGCCGCCAATCGGCCCTGTTCCCAGGCCTTGCGAAGATCCTCGTTCTGGATCTTCAGGCCCATGCGACCCGCGACCGCCGCCGCACGCTGCTGGAATTCACGGCTGCCCGTCAACACCAGGCCCTTCTCCATGTCGTACTTCTGCTCGGCCAGACGCAAGGCTGCCTCGATCTCCCGATCGTCCATCTTGTAGAGATCGACGCGCTCACCGCGGTCTGACATCACTCGGTCGCCGTCACGCGCGTAGTGGATGGCCTTGCCGGCCAAGCCGTCCTCGATCTCGTGCGTGAGCCCTTCCAGCACGGCAGGCTCGAGGGGGGAAACACGCTTGCCTTTGACTGCTTCCGGGATCTGGGCACGCGCCCGCTCGTCGTCCAGCATCCGCGCCGCCACGGGGTCACTCGCAGCCCGATCCTCCAGGAAATTTCGGTAGCTCGGCACGTCCGGAAGCTCGGACTGGAGGCTTCTGCGCTCCGACATCTGTTGCTTTTGCATCGCTTCGACGGCCTTGGCCACCTCGATCGCAATGAGCGAACGCTGGTGTTCTTCAGCCATGCCACTGAGCTCCCGCATCTTGTCGGCGCGCAGCTGATCCAGAGACCCGAACAGAGCCTCGCGTTGTTCCCGGTGCCTGGCGTCGAGGTCATACTGGGCCTTGGCCCGCTGCGCACGCACGGGCTCCGCCAGCGCCGCGTACTCGCGCAGGAGGCGGTCCTCAGGGGTTTCGGCCTGTCCCTGCCCTTCCGCCTGTTCAGTTCGATCGCCTTCGGCGCGCTGTGCGTCAACCGGCAGCGCCCCGGTGTCTGCCGCAGCCTGGTTGAGCGCATCGAATGCGCTCGCTTGAGCCGGCTCCGCGGCCTCTTGGGCAACGGTGGCCTGCGCCTTTCCGGCCTCGGCCAGCTTGTCGGCCTCGAACTGCGCCCGGAAGTCGGCCGCGCCAGCGACCAGTTCCTGCGCTTTCTGTGCCAGCTGGCGGTCGCGCTCTTTCTTGAGTGCGGCGATCTGGTCGCGCGCCGCCTTCTTCGTCTCCGGCGTCGCGTCGGCCGATCTGGCCAGGTCGTTATGCAACTTGGTGGCGTCTTTGATCTGCGCGTCGATGTCTGCAAGCGATTTTTCATTCATGGGTTGCTCCTGGTGGTGGGTGAAAGAGTCCGGCTGTCGCGTGGCGTTTTGCTGAGACGCCTGTTTCCTGACCAGGCCGGCCTTGTTGCGGTTGACGATTTCCGCTGGCAGGCGCCGTTCCAGCGTCCAGGCGTCCACGGTCGCGCTCATCGTGGCGCGGATGGCGTCAGCTCCGCGGTCGCGCAGTTGGTCGCGAGCGTCGTAACCTGGGGGCGTGATGCCGCCCGGTTTCTCAGGGAGGGCGATGCGCGTGCGTGCGCCGCCCAGAATGCGAGCCGCGCGCACGGCATAGGCTTGCCCCTTGAACTGGGCTTTCTCGCCGTCGTTGTCGGCATAGATGACGGCACGCCCCTGCAGCTTGTCGTGCAGGCTGCGGGCCACGTCCGGCAGGTTCTGCGCCGACAGGGCCGCGATCACCGGAAGTCCCGTGGCTTGATGGATGGCCAACGCGGTGCCGATGCCTTCACAGAACACCACCTGATCGGCCTTGCAGGCCGCCTCAAAGGCGCGCAGTGGCGCTTCGACATCGGCGCCGACGATTGGAATCACGGCGAACGCGCCTTTGGTCGGCGTGCCGGAGACAAATCGCTTGTCGGCCGACTGCCCCGGCTCCGCCCATGTGATGCGCTGCATGCCAACCCAGCCGGGCTCGCCGTCGACATCGATGGCCATCATGGGCACCAGCAGTTGCGCCCTGCCCTGACGCAGTCCAGCTGGATCGAGCTTCGGCGCCTGCAGGTAGGGGAAGGCTTTGGGCTCGTGGGAGTCTTCCCATCGCTGGATGGCATCCTCGACGGCAACAGCCTGACGTTCAGCCTGCTGCTTGCGCCATGCCTCGCGCTGCACTTCAGTTTGTGCCGTCTCGTCCGGCGTCAGCTCGCGCGCCAGTTCGGGTCTGAACTGAACCGGCTTGCCGTCGGCCTTGAAGTTGGTGATCCAGCCGGTGCCGTCGGGCCGCAACAGATAGCCTGCGTCGTTCTTGCCTGACGGCATGTCACCAACGTCGGCGCGATGAATGCGCCCGTCGGCTTCCAGCCGCTCGGGGTCGATGTTGACCCCCTGCAGTCTGGCGAACGCCAGGAACTGGTCGATGGTCTGATCGTTCTGATGCAACACAGCCTCCTTGTGATGCGCTCGCGCCGAGCGGCTTCAACTGGATTCGGTAGGGTGTTGCATCAGGTGCGAATTGCGGTCAGCTTCCACACTTGACGCTGGTAAGCCGCAGCTCCAGCGTCTTCGGCGATCTTTTCGGGGAAAAATTGATGCCCCTCGCACAGGTCGAACAGCAGTTGCACGTCGGCCAGGGTGGAGTAGCTCAGGAAAACCTTTCCTCCAGGCACGAGCCAGCGCGGCAACTGCCCGAAAAACCGGCGCAGCAGATCGCCGTTTTCGTCGATGGCGATGTGATCGATCGGATCTCCGTGGGGCCGGCCTTGCCAGAACGGGTAATTCCAAAGGATGCAGTCGTAGGCCGCATCCCAAGGCGCCGAGGAAGGAAGATCGTCCAGAAGGTCGCCCTGCGCCCACGCCACGTCCAGTCCATTCGCCTGGGCGTTGGCTCTGGCGTTGATGACCGCCTCCGGGTCGATGTCGGAGCCACAGACGCTTAGCGATGGATTGCTGGTCTTCGCCCACAATGCCAAAGCGCCGGTCCCACATCCCAGATCCAGAATCCGCGACCCACTTGGGAATCCACCCTGCTGCAGGAACTCAGGCTGCGAGCGAAGCGCGTCCAACATGAAACGGGTGGACGAACCAGGGGCCGGGTGGTAGACCCCAGGCGAGGCACGCAAACGCAGCTCGCCGAGCCTGAACTCCGCTGCCGTGCGCTGCCGGTCCAGGAATTCGGCATGCGACAGATCCTGCAGCTGCGCCTCGAATGCAGGGAGTCGCGCCTCCGGAACCAGCGCCGTCCATTGACGTGTTCCCGGGATGACCCCATCGCCGGCGGACAGAAGCTCGACCGGAGTCAGTCCCAGAACCTGTCGAATCTCCTCAGGATCTTGTCGCAGGGAAAAATGAACGGCTCGGGTGTCCCCTTGCGCCTGATGCCCAAGCAGCACGCCGGCGTGCGCCATTTGATGAACCA
>JAGWRJ010000704.1 GCA_028869725.1 Alphaproteobacteria bacterium
GCAAAGTCGTCTGCTTCTTCCAGAGTGCGCAAAAGTTCAAGACGAGGTACGCGACGTTGGGCTTCATGCACGCGGCAGGACTTGACGAGGGTGTGATGTGGCCGACTGCCTACGCGCTGAAGGCGTTGACCGCCACCGACGAGGCAAGGATCAGCGCCCTGGTGCGGAAGGCGGTGAGCTGAGCGGCGCCGTCCGACCCTTAGCAGACGCTCAACGTTTGAATTCAGATCAGCAACACATGGTCTATGCTCGAGTCAGGCCTCGGGGTGCTTCACCGAAAAATGTGTCAGGCGGCCCCGATTATGGGCGGCGGTATCAGAGCCCTTTTCGAAAAGTTCGGAGTCGTCGCAACGACGCCGGACAGTCGCTTGTTGCTCGGAGCTTTTTCATGACCCAGCATGTAACAGCTGCCATGCTCTACGATCTCGTCGCCTGCCCGCATCGGGTAAGCATGGATCTTTTCGCTAATCCTGCGGATCGTGACGAGCCGAACGCTTTCGTCGAACTTTTGTGGAAACAGGGCACGCTTTACGAACGCGATGTCATGGCGGGCCTTAAGGAGCCATACTGCGACCTTTCCTCCTATTCCGGCGACGACAAAGAGCGGCTGACTTCGGAGGCCATGCAACGCGGCGAACCGCTTATATACAGTGGGCGAATAAGCGCAGACGGATTGCTCGGTGACCCCGATCTCTTGCGTAAGCAGGGTTCGGGTTACATCGCTGGCGACATCAAATCCGGCTCTGGTGAAGAAGGGCCGGAAGATAATTCAAAGCCGAAGAAACATTACGCGGTGCAGCTCGGCCTTTACACTGACATCCTCGAAAAGAATGGGTCCTCTTCGGGCCGCAGCGCTTTCGTATGGGATGTTCACGGCAGGGAAGTCACTTATGACTTCGAGTTCAAGTATGGAAAGCGTAATCCACGAACGCTCTGGCAGGACTATCAGGACACCCTTGACCAAGCCAGGGCAATTGTTGGCGCGACAGCGCCCACGCTTCCAGCATATGGCGCGGTCTGCAAACTTTGCCACTGGTATTCCGCATGCGTGAGGCGTCTTAAGGACAGCGACGATCTCACGATGATCCCGGAGTTGGGCCGCTCGAAGCGCGATGTCATGTACGATCGTGTAAAAACCGTATCGCAACTCGCCAAGTCCGACATCGGTTCTTTCCTCGGGGGCAGCAAGACTGCCTTCGCCGGCATCGGCCCCGATACGCTGAGAAAGTTTCACGAGCGCGCAACGCTTTTGGCCACCGCGGGTGGTCAGCCTTTTACGCGGACAAAAATCCAGTTTCCCGACAACGACCGAGAACTGTTCTTCGACATCGAGGTCGATCCCATACGGGATGTCTGCTACCTCCACGGCTTTGTGGAGCGTACGGCGCGCGATAACGGGGTGGAGAGATTCGTTTCGGCGCTGGCAAAAGCGCCGACTCCGGACGCCGAACGGAAAGCCTTCGCGGACGCGTGGGCCTTCATCGAGCGAAGCCGGCCCTGCACGATCTACTACTATTCAAAGTACGAACGCACCACCTATCGCGCGCTCCAGGCTAAATATCCCGACATATGCAGCGCTGAAGAGGTCGAGGAACTGTTCGATCCGGCGTTCGCGATTGACCTCTATAACGATGTCGTCAAGAATTCGACGGAATGGCCAACGTGGGACTTCTCGATCAAGACTCTCGCCAAATATCTCGGCTTCTCGTGGCGCGACACGCATCCGTCCGGCGCCGCGTCCATCGAGTGGTACGATCGTTGGGTTAAGACAGGTAATCAGGAAATCCTAAAGCGCATACTCGACTATAATGAGGATGATTGCCGTGCCATGCGCGTGCTGCGCGATGCGCTCGAAACACTGCCTGTCATGGCGGGGGCGGCTGCATGACTAGCGGACCGCAACCGCACGACGCGCACAAGACCCTTTCCGACCTGCGCGATCATCTTGCTCGACACGACAAGCCGATCGCCTTTTTATTTGGCGCGGGCACTTCATGTTCTGTTCTCATACCCTCAGGGGCTCACGGCAAGCAGCAGCCGCTGATACCCGCCGTTCTGGGGTTGACGGCATCCTGCAAGAAGGACGTCGGCGCGCTGGGCGAAAAATTCAAGGCCGCATGGGCTGCCATCGAAACGCGGTGCAAAGACAACACGCAGGACCCGAACGTCGAAAATGTTCTATCCCGCCTGCGCATGATGCTAAGCGCCGTCGGCAAAAGCGATACGCTCGCCGGCCTGAATCCTGCCGAGCTTATGAATATGGAGGAGTGTGTTCGCAAAACTATCGCGCGGCTTGTCACCCCCGACCTCAAGCAGCTTCCCGCCGATTTTCCTCACAGCAAATTTGCGCGATGGCTCGCCAAAACGTCCCGGAAGCGCCCGGTCGAAATTTATACTGTCAATTACGACGTGCTTATTGAGCACGCTCTTGAATTGGAACGCATACCAGTATTCGACGGCTTTGTCGGCTGTTACCAGCCGTTCTTTCACGCTGACAGTGTCAGACGTCCCGAAACGATGCCGGGCGCAAACTGGGCGCGCCTGTGGAAGATGCACGGGTCCGTCACTTGGCGGCGCGTTGAACAGAATGGTCATGTTCGTGTCATCCGTGGCGAGCCCGACGCTGCCGGAGAAATGATCCTGCCCTCGTTCCAGAAATACGACGAATCCCGCCAACAGCCTTATGTGACGTTCACTGACGGCTTGACACGATTCCTCGAACAGGATGACGCCCTGCTCATCGTTGCCGGCTTCGCCTTCGCTGACGAGCATATTAATAATCTGATTTTTGGCGCGCTTGAAAATCGTCCGCGGACTCACGTCTACGCGCTTCAATTCGAGGAGCTTCCCGAGGACAACATCCTGATTCGGCGCTCTTTTCAGCGGTCCAACATGATCGTGATCGGTCCAGACACGGGTGTCATCGGAGGGCGCCGTGCAAAATGGGCACCCGCTGACACGCCGTCCTTCATGCATGGGGTGTTTCAGCTTAAGAACGGCGGCGCGGCGGAAAATTTGGGCGTAATGAAGGTGGGCGACTTCGCCTGCTTCTGCAGTTTCCTTGAATCCATGACGCCTGGATGACGCGTCATGCCCCGCTCCGACCCCACATATATTGGTCAGGTCGCATCCGTTACCGGTGCCGTCATCCGGGTGCGATTGAGGGAAGATATGCCTTCGACGCTCGTCATGATCGGCGGCGAGTCATACCGTGTGGGGCAGATCGGCGGCTTCTTTCGCGTGCCCCTCGGCTACACAAACCTCTATGCAGTCTGTACGCAGATTGGTGCCGACGCCGCCCCGCCAGGCAGCGCCGTCGGATCGTTCGTCACCGCGCTCGAAGACGTCCCCCAGCTCCGTCTGTCCGGCTATCGCTGGATGTCCGTGGTGTTGTTTGGTGAAGCGCTTGGCGGCGAATTTGAGCGCGGTGTTGGCCAATATCCGACAGTCGGTGATGAAGTCCATCTCATCACCAATGAT
This sequence comes from Alphaproteobacteria bacterium, assembly GCA_028869725.1. Taxonomy (GTDB): domain Bacteria; phylum Pseudomonadota; class Alphaproteobacteria; order Micropepsales; family Micropepsaceae; genus Rhizomicrobium. The sequence continues at coordinate 3,481 of JAGWRJ010000704.1, forward strand.
GACCTGAAAATCATCTATGGCTGGGCGAAGGGCAAGAAGGGCACGATCTCAGTAGGGCGGATCGCCGCCGCGTCCGGGATTTCCGCCGACGTCAGTGTCGCGGGCCTTGTCAGCCGCCACAGCGCAATCGTAGGTTCTACCGGAGCTGGCAAGTCGAATCTCGTCACGGTGCTGCTTGAAACCTTATCCGACACCAGCCTGCCGAATGCACGGGCCATAGTCATCGACCCACACGGCGAGTACGCGACGGCCCTTGGTGATCGGGCGCGTGTCTTCAGGATCAGGCCGAACGAGCAGGTCGGCGAGCGGCCCTTGTGGGTGCCGTTCTGGGCGCTTCCATTCCATGAGCTTCAGCAACTCACCCTCGGCGGCCTTCAGCCCAATCATGAAGCTTCGATTCGTGACGAAGTGCTTGATATGAAAGCGGCAGCGGCGCAGCAGCTTGCGCTGCCGCCGCCACCTGAAACCCTGACGGCGGACTCGCCTGTCCCTTTCAGTATCAAGAAACTCTGGTACGAGCTGGACAAGTTTGAGAGGGTCACGTTCCCGATCTCTCAGGGGCAGACCGACGCCAACGCCAATCCAGCAGATGAAGTTGGCGATGCCAGCCAACTCAAGTCTGACCGTTATCCTGCTGCCAGCGCCTACAACCAGTCGCCCTATAAGAACCAGCGAAAGCGCAATATCGAACGCCAGCTTGATCTCATGCGCAGCCGCCTCAAGGATGCGCGCTTTTCGTTTCTTTTCTCGCCCGGTGGTGGGTACGAGCCCGATCTCAACGGCGTGGTACAAAACGACCTCGACGCTCTGGTGCGCGATTGGGTGGGCCACGACAAACCCATAACGATATTCGATGTCTCCGGTCTTCCATCCGAGATTCTTCCCACGATCGTCGGCACCATGCTTCGCGTCGTATATGACATGCTCTTCTGGGCTCAGGACTTGCCTATTGGCGGCCGGCAACAGCCGCTTCTTGTCGTTCTCGACGAGGCACACCGCTTCGTTCAAGAAGGTGTGGACACATCGGCGCATCGCACATTGTCGATGATTGCGAAGGAAGGGCGCAAATACGGCACCGGGCTTATGCTCGTAACGCAGCGGCCTTCCGAGATCGACAGCGGCATTCTGAGCCAGTGCGGTTCGATGATCGCGCTTCGCATTACAAATTCCGCTGATCGCGCCAAAGTCTCCGCTGCGGTGCCGGACGATCTCGGCGGTCTTGTCGATCAATTGCCGTCGCTGCGCACGGGAGAGTGTATCTTTCTTGGGGAGGCGATGCCGATTCCGTCACGCGTCCGTGTACGCAAAGCACAACAAAAGCCTGTCGGCGACGATCCAAAGCTACCGGACGTATGGCAGGTGACGCCACGTCCGGACGTGAACCTGTACCGGCGTGCGCTTGCGAACTGGCGTGCGCAATCAACGTCAGCAGGACTCCCTGACAACCAACAAGAACAGGAGATGCAAACCGATGCCTGAAATGACCTATGTGGACTCGCGCAATATTGAAGCGATTGGGTACGATGCCGCGGCCTTGGAGCTTCATGTCAGGTTTCTGAAATCGGGAGAGACCTACGTGTATTACGCCGTAGAAGAATGGCGTTTTCAGGAACTTATGCGGGCGGGCTCAAAAGGAATATACCTAAACGCTGAGATCAAGCCCAATTATCAGTATGCAAAACTGTGATTTGCGCTCGACTGGAGCGTTGATCGTCAGAGTCCGAATCTGAAGGACGGCTCTGGGCCGAAAAATGCCATTCAGGCCAATACGCAGCGCTCGAAGTCAGCCACGGGCAGCGGACGCCCCAGCAGGAAACCCTGCAATTCGTCGCAGCCCATGTGGCGCAGCAGGCTGGCCTGCTCCTCGCTCTCAA
>JAGWRJ010000705.1 GCA_028869725.1 Alphaproteobacteria bacterium
ACAAACCACCGTTTGTTGAACATATCAGCGCACCCACTGGCGATCACGGCTGGCCGGCACGGTCTCGAGCCTCTCGGCCAGATCTCTCCCACTTGACCCAGATCACCCCCTATTCGCGTCGTCGCCTCGCCTTGACTCGCGACGGCGCCAAGTGGCGCACGCCCAGCGTACGGTCCAGCACAGGAGCGAATTCCGTAAGGCTCAACCGCAGGGCGCTGAGCCACCGCTGCAGCTCGACGACATCCACCCGTCGCACCCCCGTCTCGACCTTGCTGACATAGGTCTGGTGCTCGCCCATCGCCTTCGCCAAGTCGGATTGCGACATGCCTCGCTCTTCGCGAGCCCTCCGGAGCTCGAGCAGGAAACGAGCATAGCCTTCTGAGTGAAGTGGTTTTGACATCAACGGGGCTCCCAACGGCCGACAGCGTCGATGCGAATTTGGAATATGCGAAAATCGGTTGCGTTGACTGAGCTGACGGTTGAGCATCAGCGCGACGTCTTAGCAGTGAGGTGACAAATGAGGGCCGTAATGCATGGCCGAATGCTTGGGATCGCTCTACGCGAGCCTGCTGAAGTAGTGGCTGCAGACCTTCTGGCGCTCGGGTTCACGCAGGAGCGAGCGCAAGATGTTGCTGCGGCAGCGCTGAAGTACTCCGCGGAAGAGACCGACGATCTGAGGCGTCGCCTCACCCCCCGTGCGAGTTGGATTGGGCTCGTCGTGGGCCGTAGGCACTACATCGGGCGTCAGGAAAGTTCCTGGCTGCTATTGCGCTATGACCGGGCTTGCGGCTGGGTTCTTGACTCAGCCCTCTTCCCTTGACTGAGCTTGGTGCGATCCATTTCCCCACGACGCAAATTCCGCCCGACGCCCCGATGTCAAAGCCGTTCTGTGCGACGTGTCAGCCCGTGTGCCGCCGAGCATGGGGAGGGAGTGCATCAGGCCCCGGCAGATACTCATGAGCAACCACGCTTGCACGGCATCAGCTGTAGCCGGCAAGTGAGCTCCAGGGAGCGCTAGTCATCGACACACGCTGATCGAGCGCGGCTCTCCTTCGACTTGGTACGTGGTCCCTGACGCGGCCGCGGCAATGATCGAGCCTTCCGCAAGTGAGATCTTCGGCCGAGAATGAATCTCGCAGCGGGTCGTTCAGACGGTGACCTCAGCTGCTCAGGACCCCTACCGAGCCATGACATCCATTCTTAAGGGCATCTTTGGCGACGGCCCAAAGCTCAAACTGCTTCAGTGTCTGTACTTGCGATCGCCTCGAGAGTGCGCCCTGTCCACGCGTGCGCTTGCACGCGAAGCCCAGGTCCCCTACGGGTCGATCCATCGCGCATTGCTAGGTCTCGTCTCAAGTCAACTGGTGGTGCGCGAAGAAACCCCTGACGGCCCACGATTCCGGGCACCCGTGGAGGATCCGCGCTTAGTCGGACTCGTACTTCTGATCCGTCAGGACAGTGACATCGTGAGACGTTTCCGCCGAGCCGTGAAGCCCTTGAAGACGATCCAGTACGCGGGGATCTTTGGCTCCTTCGCAGCAGGCACAACAAGACGCGACAGCGACGTTGACCTGCTCATCGTCGACGAAGATCCGAGCAAGCGCTTCGAGATCATGACGGCCATCGGAAAGGTCGCCACCGCAGTGCATCGAGAAGTCGATGCTCAGTTCTACGCGCAAGAGGAAATTGTGGGACTGTTGGCGCGAGGAGAAGCAATCGCCGTCAACCTCGTTGCCGGCCCGCGCATCGATCTCAAAGGATCTCTTCATGTCGGCCAACGGTGAGAGCCGTCCGAACGCATGGCCATCCGATGGGAACACGGCCGTGGCTTTCCAGAGCGATGGGAACTAACGGGCCCTCGTGCCGAGAATTCGATGACTCCAAAACAGAGTTCTGTGACTCTATTTCAAAGTCATCACAAGTGAGGTCAAATGCACATCCAATGGACACGCAGAGGCTCAACAGCAGTGGGCTGCTCAGGTCTTCGAAGCTCCTGGGATGCCCTTATTGAGCCGCAACCACTCCAAGAATGGCGCAGCGAGCGCGGCATCCACAATCACGTTGTTTCGCAGGCGAGACATGTCCAGGACTTGCTCTCGGTCCATGTCGACCGACACCGTCTTGTCGAAGTGCCGCAGGACTGCGAAGAGTGCCTGGCAGGTACGGGTCAACTCGAGCTGAACTTCCTGAAGCTCCTCGCGCGTCTCGTCAGTTGCAGGAGTAGACGCCGTTAGGGCTGGCTTTCCGGCTTGTTGCTTCTCCAGGTGAGCGATGTAGACCTTGAGCCGTTCGACCTCGCGCTTGAGATTGCTTGCCTCTAGCTCTGCCGTCACCACCAGCGATTTCGCCTTTTCGTCTGCAACGTCCTTGAGCTTCAGGCTCTTGGTTCCGCGGCCAAGGTGAGCGGCCATGAACGTCAACAAGAGCGCCTTGTATCGCTTGTTGCGCAGCAATGTCGATCTGTTGCAGGGCTTTTGCTCTTGGTAGGCGATGTGCGCCGCAACCATCTCGGCC
>JAGWRJ010000706.1 GCA_028869725.1 Alphaproteobacteria bacterium
CCTATGGCAAACGTCGCCAAGTTGAGCGTCACCCTAACCGACGAAATGGCGGCTATGATCGGCGCCGCCGTAAATTCCGGAGAGTACGCGAGCACAAGCGAGGTGATCCGCGAAGCTCTCAGGGAATGGAAACTGCGCCGGCGCCCGCTCGAGCAAAAACGCGAGCACATCCGCAAGCTATGGGACGAAGGCGTTGCGAGCGGATCGGGGCAGTTCAAGGACATTGAGGCCATCAAGAGCGAAGCGCGGCGACGCCTGAAGGACAAACATCCTTAAGCGGAGAGCAGGGGATCATCGGCGGCGCACTTACACCGCACACGTCGCGCGGAGGAGGATCTTATCGAAATACGGGCGTTCATTGCCCAGCACGACCTGGCGCCTGCCGACCCTCTTGCGCGATGCTGGGGCCCTTGGCTGCATTTTGAGGTACATGTCGGGAGCCGTCGCAAGCCGGGGCTTCAGGTCGGCATGCCTCTCATCGTTCACCGCTGCAGCGCTTGTGCCAGATCGAGCCGCAAAAGACCCGAGCCGGACCCGGATGCTCTAACTTACCCCGAGATATTAGAGTTCTTCGAGCCGGGGGGATCCGCGTTATACCTGCCGGCGTCGAGAACCAGTGCCTGATCTTCTACCGCGGACTTTCCGAGCGGGGTGATTGTCCTTGGCTTGCTGCCATCAAATCAGCGCATTATCTCAGACTTGACGCGGGCGACACATAATATAACGTATGTTATATCATATGGCGGCTTCAAGTGGAGCGCACCATGAACTCCTCGGCGAACGACCAGCCTCAGTACGACGTCGTTGTGATAGGCGCCGGATTTGCCGGGCTTTATGCCCTCCACCGGTTCCGCGAACTTGGCTTTTCCGCCGCTGGTATCGAGAAGGGCGGCGACGTCGGCGGGGTGTGGTACTGGAATCGATATCCTGGCGCTCGGTGCGATTGCGAGAGCTATTACTACAGCTACTCCTTCTCGCAGGAGCTACAGCGCGACTGGCGCTGGAGCCTGCGCTACTCTGAGCAGCCGGAAATTCTCCGCTATCTCAATCATGTCGCGGACCGCTTCGACCTGCGCCCACACATCCGCTTCTCGACCACGCTACGCGCGGCTCATTTCGACGAAACCTCAGGGACCTGGACGCTCAGCTTCGATCATGGCCCGCCCCTGACGGCTCGCTACCTCGTGTCGGCCATGGGCTGCCTTTCCGAGATCAAGACACCGGATATTGCCGGCCTGGATGATTTCCGTGGCGAGATCCTGCATACCGCAGCCTGGCCGCACGACGGCGCCGCGCTGAACGGCAAACGGGTAGGTATCATCGGGACCGGCGCCTCGGGGGTACAGGTCATCTCGCGGATCGCCTCTCAAGTGGGGGAGCTGACGGTTTTTCAGCGCACCGCCAACTGGGTGATTCCGGTGTGGAATGGTCCCATGGCCGAAGAATTTCAGGATTGGGTTCAGGCGCACTACGCCGCCATCAGGCAGCGCTGCTTTACCTCTACTGGCGGCGTGCCCTTCCCCTCGCCCGAACATGCGGCACTTGATCTGCCGGAGGCCCAACGTACTGCCATTCTCGAGGAATTCTGGGCAAAGGGCGGAATCCGCTTCTTCAGTGCCTTTTCGGATATCTTCACCCGGCATGAGGCCAACGAGGTTGTCTGCGCCTTTGTGAGGGACTACATCCGCCGGACGGTTCGAAATCCCGCAGTTGCTGAGATGCTGATCCCCAAGGATCATCATATCGGTACCAAGCGGCCCCCCATGGATGACGACTATTACAAGGTGTTCAACCGCCAGAACGTGCGGCTCGTCGATCTGCGCGCCGAACCGATTGTCGGCTTCACGTCCGATTCCTTGATCACCTCGTCAGGCGCTTACGGCCTTGACACGCTGATCCTCGCAACAGGATTTGATGCCCTCACCGGCGCGCTACTGGCAGTCGATATTTGCGGACGCGGCGGGCTGTCCCTTCGCGAGGTGTGGGCGAACGGGGCACGGAGCCTGCTCGGATTGGCCGTCGCGGGCTTTCCGAACCTTTTCCTGATCACCGGCCCCTTGAGCCCCTCGGTTCTTGCCAACATGCCCACCGCCATAGAGCAGCACGTGAACTGGATCGCCGACTGCCTTCAGGAATTGCGTGCGCGTGGTGCGCGCATGATCGAACCGCTCGCAGGACCACAGGAAGACTGGACACGTCATGTGGCAGACGTGGCGGAGGCGACGCTCTACCGCGATTCGCGGTCGTGGTATTTTGGCTCGAATGTTCCCGGCAAGCCGCGCCAGTTCGGTGTCTATGTCGGCGGCTTTGGCAATTATGCCGACAAGTGTCGGCAGGTGGCCGCCTCCAACTATGACGGATTTACCATCGACTAGCCAGAATCTGAAGCTGGCGACAGTGTATCAGTTTGAAATTTGGACTGGCTGAGGGCTGGTCGGCTTGGGTTTAGGTTCGGAGGGTGGCCCAGAACGGAACTCGTGCCCGAACGACCAGACAGTCGATCAGATTATCGAGGAACTGGCGCTACTGGATCGCGCGGCGCGCGGCGCCGCGCTCTGCATGCTCGAAGGCGTCGGCGAATTGATCGAGTTCGGTATCGGTCATTCCCAGCGTGCGGCCCTTGGTCCGCCAGGTAGCGACGGCGCGTTCCACCTCGGAAAGGATTTCCTTGGCGCGCGCCGATGCAATATTGAAATAGCGAGTGACCGACATCAGCCCGTCAATAGTGGCCTTTGGTCCGGCGTCTTCGGAAATCCAGGTTTTGAATTCGCGTAAGCGTTCCGGTGACGGGTTCAAATCGAAGGCGGGAGACAGTCGCCACAGCTCGCCAGTCTCATGCAGGAAGCCATGATTGAGTAAGTGGTCATCGATATTGGTGATGAGCACTGAGAAGGCGATGCGTCGCCAGAGTTCATCGATATCTTCCTGCGCGCGCGCACAGTGCACACGTATGGCATCGACGATCTCGGTATAAGCATGATCCTGGCCGTCTCGGCGCTCCACCCCCATCATGGTGGCGGCGGATGCGTACAGGATGCGCGCGCCGTCCTGTCGGTCGAAGCGCCGGATCAGTGCCACTTGCGCACCATCACTATTCACAAGGCGGGCGTTGGCAGCACGGATGCCCGCGTCCCTAGCCAATTGCAGCGCAAGCACTTCGCCTTTGGTAACGGCGCGCTCGTCGGCCACACTGGGAAACTTGCCAATCGATAGTTGGCCATCGTCGTCGATAACGGTGCATTTGGGACGCAGGCCACCAAGGGACGTGGCGCGACCACGCAGATAGGCGAGGTCGGCTGCCGTCTCAGCATGGTTCTCAAC
>JAGWRJ010000707.1 GCA_028869725.1 Alphaproteobacteria bacterium
TCTCTGCTGATGCATGGTGGCTTAGAGCTTCGACCACTGCCTGCGTCAGCATTGGACAGAGCGCGTACGCCATACTGGAGGCATGCCACATCTCTTGAAGCGCCGTGGCTACCAACCAGGGAAGTCCTTGGCCACCAAACTCCGCGCTAAACGGCACGGCATTCCAGCCACCCTCCACAAATGCGTGATAGGCGTCCGACCAGCCGTTTGGTGTACGCACAATCCCGTTTTCCAAGCGCGAACCTTGCCTGTCCCCGATCTGATTGAGGGGGGCAAGTACGCCAGCCGCAAATTTTCCACCCTCCTCCAGAATGGACAGCAGCAGCTCTTCGCTCAGGTCCTCACCGCCAGGCAGGGCTGCAATCTCAGAAAATCCGGCCAGACGGGTGACCGCAAAGTGCATGTCAGCAATTGGAGCAGCAAAAACAGTCACAGGACCTCCCGCAGATGACTAGGGCCAGGCCGAAGCACTCCCTCGGGAGTCACAGTCCGACGCCGGCAACCTCTTGAACAAACGTTAGGCAGGTTATAGACAAACTCAGATTTGTCGGCAAGCATAAGGCAGCGTCACGAATGCCTTGGCGATGACCAGATGGAGAACCATTTGAAAAGCAACGGCTCTTTACCGCTGGTGGAGGATGCCAAAGGCCGAAACAAGCGCCGGCAAATACTTGAAGCTGCCGCGCGCCAGTTTAGCTCCTATGGCTTTCAGGGCGCCAATATGCGCGATGTGGCCGCTGAAGCCGGGGTCATGGCCGGTTCGATCTACTATCATTTTGAATCAAAGGAAGCCCTCTTCATTGCTGTTCATGCCGCCGCCGTCGACATGATGACAGAGGCTGTGCGCAGGGCCACACACGGGACAGATGATCCATGGCTTCGACTGGAGCAGGCTGCTGCAGCTCATTGCGAAGCCCTTAATGGCCCAGACGCCTTCATGGGTGTCATCGCGCCAATATTTCCTTTAATTGCCGATGGCGTCAAAAATCAGCTTACGGCGCAACGTGACGGATACGAGCGCATGTTTGCCGCCTTGGTAGAGGAGGTTGATATTCCGGCCGGAGTTGATGCCAAGATTTTTCGTCTCCACCTCTTGGCGGCACTGAACGGCACAAAGTTCTGGTACCGCCCAGGCGGTCATACACCGGCGGAAATCGGGCGCCAGCTGGTCCGCATGCTTCGCGGCGCCCGCTCACCTGAGATGTCTTATAGCGCGGTCATGGAGAACTGAGCAGACGCCCCAGCAGAACCGCAGATCTCGCCATATTATGTACGTTCAACACAGGGCCCAATAGACCAGAATAGCCTACGGTACCGTGTCCCCCGCGCAAATGAACGCGGCTCCAACGGCCTCAAGCTCACGCACTCAGGACCGACTCCGCACTGTCGTGCCGATATGACAGGAGGCGCGATCCCGCCGCGCAGGCGAGTGCTGAAGCAGCCTCGGTACGCAAGGCTCAAGTTCGATAATTCGCGGACAATCTTATGGCCAGCGCACTGACCATTGTCTGACCGGCCTCCGCCAGCAATCAGTTGGAGGTGGGCTCAGACTTTGGACGCGGGTTGAAGTCCGCCGGAATCTGGTTGGGTATTCCTAGTTGCCGGTCGGCAGGGACAATCCCGATCTGCCTGCAACCATAATGACCATTAAGGTCCGACGGTTTCATATTCACGAGGTCCGGCGGAATAATTGCATAACTCGCAGGCAGTGGTGCCACCTTCCCGCTCAGTCGGGCGGGATCAAATGCACCGGTGAGATCATTGACTTCGGGCGTCAGAGCATCCGCCGGCCCAAGATAGCTCTCATGGTATATTTCCTTCCCGCGTTTGCGCGCAGCTAGCTCGTCGGGCAGTTTCGCCAGAGGAATAAGCCCCATCACACGATCAACAAACTTCACCACTGAGGCATGACTGCCAACCGCGTGATCAACATAATGCACTCGCGCATACGGCGAAATGACGATCAGTGGTACCCGTGGCCCGTCGGATATCGGTACAATATCTTTTGTGCTACCGACA
>JAGWRJ010000708.1 GCA_028869725.1 Alphaproteobacteria bacterium
CGCGGCAGATGATAGGCCGAGGTTGCGAGAACCCATACGTTTTGAGGCTTGGGATGCGCCAGTGCACGCGAATAGAGGAGATTCTCCCAGGTGTCGCGCGAGCGCGATTCCAGCGTCAGCCGCTTGGGATCAAGACCCATGTTGCGCCAGACATAGCCGGCCATGAAAGCCTCGGGCAGAGGGGTGGCAAGTCCGCCTCGGCCGCCCGAGAAGATGACCCGGGCCTCAGGGTGCAGGCGTGCCAGGTCATAGGCAGCGACCAGGCGCTCGATGCCTTCGTCTTCGCCTAAGGTTCCGCGACTGTGTAGGATCGACGACTTCAGCCCTCCACCGAGTACGAGGATGCCTTGGATGTGGGCCGGCAGGGGCTGGCGAGGGTATTCGTCTTCCAATGGACGCAGCAGCATGTCTCCCAAAGGCAGTGCGGCAAACAGGAGCGCCAGTGCCGCTGCGGTCAGAACAAGCTTCGCTGCTGTGTGCCGGCGTCCAAGGATAATGAGGAGCGCTGCGCCAAGTATCAGCCACACGATCAGATTGGCTGGCGCGCAGAAGAGCCAGAACAGTTTTGCTATGACATGGAACATGGTTCGCCCCCAGCGCGCCCCAGTCTCATAGCACGGAGGTGGTTTGCCGTGGGCTGTCTTGGGGGGGCGGGAGGGTGGTGAGCCAGTCGAGTTCATTGGCCAGACTGACATTTTCTCCGATGACGATGATGGCCGGGGGCTGCGCCGTCCGCGCCGCGTGGCCGAGTCTGGAGAGTGTGGTGACCTGTCGGCTCTGGCGCTCGGTACTGGCAGCACTGACGATGGCCGCCGGTGTGTGAGGCGCGCGGCCTGCAGCAATGAGACGCTCTGCGATCTCTTCGGCATGGGCAAGCGCCATATAGGCCACAAGTACAGGGGTGGCGTGCGCCAGTGCCTGCCAGTCGAACTGTGGCAGGTGGCCGCTGGCATCGTGCCCGGTGATGAAGGTGACACTGTGATTGGTGTCGCGTGTGGTCAGTGGAATTCCGGCATAGGCGAGTCCTCCGATGCCGGCGGTCACGCCAGGCACGATGCGGAAGGTGATGCCCGCCCGCGTCAGGGCGAGGGCTTCTTCCGCGCCGCGGCCAAAGACAAAGGGATCCCCGCCTTTCAGGCGCAGCACCCGCTTGCCGGCGCATGCAAGGCCGACGAGGGTGGCGGAAATATCGGCCTGCCGGCAGCTTTTCTGCCCGCGGCGCTTGCCGGCGAAGATGAGGTCGGCCCCAGGCCGTACCAGTTCGAGAAGGGCCGGGTTGATGAGAGCGTCGTAAAGCACGGCATCTGCCCCGGCCAGCGCATGCAAACCGAGTACCGTGATCAGGCCAGGGTCGCCAGGGCCCGCGCCCGCCAGCCAGACCGAGCTTTTCGCAAATTTGGGCAGGCTGAGACCTTCAGCCAGCCGCGCGATGGCAGTGCGTTCTGCGGATCTCAGGGGGATTGCCATTTAACTTCTCATATAGTGTAATATGTATTATACAACGCATCATGATTGTGTGAAATGGTCCCGTGCAGCGTGGCCGCAATAAATGGTCATGGGCCGCAGTCCGGCGCTATAGAGAGCCGGCACATGAATCAGAAGGATGCCATGAGTTTCAAACCGCGCACTGATCTCAAGCCCAACAGCTACGCCTACGAGACCGAGCCTCTCGTTTCCCCAAATGGCTTTCGCGAATACGACGCACGCTGGCTGTTCGGCACGGAGCTCAACCTGCTCGGCGTCGAAGCGGTCGGCCTCGGTCTTGGCACTCTGATTCATGAACTGGGCGTGCGGCCGCAGGTAGTTACGGGGCATGACTATCGGGCCTATTCGCTTTCGATCAAACAGGCGCTTACCCTCGGTCTGCTGCAGGCGGGCTGCGAGGTTCTCGACATCGGACTGGCGACGACGCCGATGAGCTATTTTGCGCAGTTCGAACTCGAATGTCCCTGTGTGGCAATGGTGACAGCAAGCCACAATGAAAACGGCTGGACCGGCGTCAAGATGGGTGCAAACCGTCCACTGACGTTCGGCCCTGATGAGATGGCGCGTCTCAAGGAGATTGTCCTCAGCGGCGCGTTCGAGCGACGGTCGGGTGGTACTTATCGGCATGTAGCAGGCATGCGTGCACGTTACCTTGACGATCTGACGAAGGGGCATCAGCTCTCCCGCCCGATCAAGGTGATCGCGGCATGCGGTAATGGCACTGCCGGCGCCTTCGCGCCCGAAGCCTTGCAGCGTATCGGCGCCGACGTCATCGTTATGGACGGTGAACTCGACCACTCATTTCCCAGATACAACCCCAACACTGAAGACATGGAAATGCTTCATGCGATGGCCGCAACCCTGAAGCAGAACGAGGCGGAGATCGCTCTGGGCTTTGATGGGGATTGCGATCGCTGCGGCGTTGTAGATGACACGGGCGAAGAAATCTTTGCGGACAAAGTTGGAGTACTGATTGCCCGCGATCTGTCGAGCCGAATATCCAATGCCAAATTCGTCGCAGACGTAAAATCGACCGGAATTTTCGAAATCGATCCGGTACTGAAGCGCAACGGTGCCACAACCGATTACTGGAAGACCGGGCACTCCTACATGAAGCGACATACTCACGACATAGGTGCCACCGCGGGATTTGAAAAGTCAGGGCATTACTTCTTCCGGGGGCCGATTGGCCGTGGCTATGACGACGGCATTGTTGCGGCGATTGCCATCCTCGAGATGCTTGATCGTGCTGGCAACCGCAGGATGAGCCAGCTCGTTTCTGATCTGCCCAAGACCTGGAGTTCTCCTACCATGGCGCCGCACTGCCCTGACGACAGGAAGTATGACGTCGTCGCGGCGGTAACCCGGGAATATGAAGAGCTGATGCAGCGCGGTGAGCTGATCCTTGGTCAGAAGATCGTCCGTCTCGTCACAGTCAATGGTATTCGTGTGACTCTGGAGGATGGGACCTGGGGGCTCGTCCGTGCATCTTCCAACAAGCCGTCACTCGTTGTGGTGGTAGAAAGCCCCGTGTCTGAAGCGCAGATGCGTGCAATGTTCCAGGACCTCGACCGACGGCTGTCGCGTCATCCGGAGGTCGGAGCGTACGATCAGAAGATCTGAGCGCAAACGCGCCCTCATTGGCTCGCATATTCGTGGTCGCGGTTGATGCGCTTTGGCGTCAACCGTGTCACAGTCCGGACGGCTCTGTGCAGGTTCAGCTCAGAGCGCTCCACAGCATGCGTGTAGCCGTAACGGCAATAAAGAGCGCAAAGAGCGCCCGCAGGAGCTTGCGGTCCATATTGTGGGCGAGATGTGCGCCTACTGGCGCCATCAATACCGACGCGGGCGCGATCAGAATGAACCCCAGAAGGCTCACATAGCCGAGAGAGGCTACGGGCAGGCCCGGAGCATTCCAGCCAGCCAATGCCATTCCCACCGTAGCCGGTATCGAAATGATGACCCCGAACGCTGAGGCCGTACCCACCGCGCGGTGAATGGGATAATTGCAATGGCTCATGATGGGTACGCCCAGTGTCCCTCCGCCCAGCCCCATCATCGATGACAGCCAGCCGATTCCTGCGGCGATTGCGCTGCCGCCAAGACCTGAGGGCAGTTCATTGGCGAGGCGCCAACTGTCCTTTCCAAACGCCATGTTCGCGGCGATGGGAAGTGCAACGCAGGCGAAGATCAGCGACAGGGTACTGCCGCTTATTGTTCCCGACACCGCCGTGCCGAGGGCAACGCCGCAGATCATTGGAATTACCCATTTGCGCAGCAACGCCCAGTCGACGTTGCCCCGTCGGGCATGTGCCCGCAACGAGGAAATCGAGGTAGGAATGATGGTCGCCAATGAGGTACCGGCGGCCAGATGCATCCGCAGCTGGTCGTCAAAGCCAAGTCCCGCGAGCACGTGATAGAGGATCGGAACGATTACGATGCCGCCGCCTACGCCGAGCATTCCGGCAATCAGTCCTCCGGCGGTCCCGGCGATCACAAGGCCGAGGGCGAGCATGCCCAGTTGGGCTTCAGACGTGACAATGTGATGGAGCATCATGCAACCGCACGGTAAGGGGTGTCGACAAATGCAAGCGCGGTACGCAGTACCTCGATGCCCGCACCGGCTTTGGGAGCAAGCTCGGAGAGTTGCCGGCGGAACAGACGCGCGCCTGGCCGGCCGGTGAACAGACCCAGCATGTGGCGTGTCATCGCCTGCAAGGGAACGCCCTCGGCAAGCTGTCTGGAGACATAGTTGCACCATTCCTCCAGCGCATCCTCAAGAAGACCTTGAGGGTCGCCGAAGAGTCGGGAATCGACACTGGCCAGCAGCTCGGGATTTTGGTACGCCGCACGGCCAAGCATTACCCCGTCCACTTGGGACAGCTGCACTTCAACGTCGTCCAGATTCGTAAGCCCGCCGTTCAGAACGATCGTAAGGTCCGGGTTCTCCGCCTTCACTGCGTGCACGAGCGCGTAGTCCAGCGGCGGGATCTCGCGATTTTCCTTAGGCGACAGCCCTTTGAGCCAGGCTTTGCGGGCATGAATGATAAAGGTCGTCGCGCCCGCCTCCTTACCTGCCCGGATCAGCGCTCTTACGGAAAGTCCTGGATCCTGGTCGTCGATCCCGAGGCGACATTTAACGGTCACGGGAAGAGATACCGCTGCACGCATCGCCGAGACGCAGTCACCGACGAGCTCTGGTTCGCCCATCAGACAGGCCCCAAAACGTCCAGATTGCACGCGGTCCGACGGGCAGCCGACATTGAGGTTGATTTCGTCGTATCCGAACTCGGCCCCAATTTTGGCTGCTTCGGCGAGACGGGTAGGCTCACTGCCACCGAGTTGAAGCGCTACAGGGTGCTCGCGGGCATCAAAGCCGAGCAATCGGGCACGCTCGCCGCGAATGACCGCTTCGGCGGTAACCATTTCGGTGTAAAGGCGGGTCCGGCGCGAGAGCAGACGATGGAGCATGCGGCAATGCCGGTCACTCCACTCCATCATTGGCGCACAACAGAATCGGTGGCTTGAACTGTTCATAC
>JAGWRJ010000709.1 GCA_028869725.1 Alphaproteobacteria bacterium
CTCGGAGCAGGCCAAACAGGATCACGGTGGTGGCTGCCACAACAAGTCCAACCAGCCCGAAATCCCGGACCAGCCATCTCAGCTGCGCCTGCAGTCGGGGCTGCTCAAGCCGAATGCCATGCAGGGCCTGTCCGATCTTGCCCATTTCGGAACGAAGCCCCGTGGCCACGACCCGTGCGACCCCGGCTCCCCTTGCGATCAGTGTTCCTGAAAACACATAGGGCTGGTCATCACCTCCTGCGGTTCCCCATCCTGGGTCACCGGCTGCAGGCTTCTTGCGCACGGGTACGGATTCGCCGGTCAAGAGAGACTCGTCCGCCAGCACGTCGTAGCCACCTATAAGAAGGGCATCCGCGGGCACGCGATCGCCTTCGGTCAGGATGATCACGTCATCCGGCACCACATCGCGCCCGGCGATACGCGTGTTCACGCCGTCCCGAATGACGAGAGCGCGCGGACTTGCGAGGTCACGCAGTGACTCCAGCACACGCTCGCTGCGTGCTTCCTGGGCGATGTTTATGGAGATCGATAATAAGGCGAATGCAGCAAGCGCAAGGGCATCAAGGGGCTCGCCGAGCAGTAGATAGATCACACCTCCGGCCAGAAGCAGCGCGAACATGGGCTCGCGCAGAACGTCCCAGGCAATCCGCACAAGGTTGCGGCTATCGCGATCAGGAAGCGTGTTGGGACCATACCTCTTAAGGCGCTTGGCTGCTTCCTGGCTGGTGAGACCTTGAGGGGATGAAGTGGTGGCCATGCCTGTCCGCAGTGCAGGTGAGAAACGCGATGGGGTAGGCCCGTGATGTCTGGGCGTTCTAGCAGGGTACCGCAGCCTTTCGGTTTGACCAGCGTCAAAGCAGGACTGTGACAAGGCCCTGGCGGGAGGCGGCAGGCGCCGATGCGCCGGCAAAGGGCGCGTGCGCTCTCAGAGTACGCCTGTGACTGGGTCCCGATGAGCGGCTCCAGCATGTGGGGGAAGCTCTACGAACGATGGGGATTTCGAGGTAATGTCGGCTTTCCGGAGGGCGATACAATGAAGTTCAGGCACAAACCGGTCGCGCTGGCCGCCGTGGTACTTGGTACATGTCTTTTACCGATGGTGCCTGCAACATCGTTCGCACGCCCTCGGTCAGGTGGCCCCGTCATCCATATCGAAGATGTTGCGCGGTTCTACCGGATATATGACGCTGCGGGCGGAAAGCCGACGGCAAGCGAGCTCCAGCGCGATTACATCGACAAGGGATCACCAGGCCTTCGACACCTTGCGCAGATCCGGCACGTCACTGGAGTTCTGATTGCTGGGGAAATTGCATCGCATCCCCAGATCTATGCCAATGCCAAACGCTGCATGGCTGTACTGCCCCGCGTCCGCCGTCAGGTGGCCGCGGCGCTGCACCGGCTGGGCCATCTTTATCCCCAGGCGGTATTTCCGCCGGTAACGATCGCTGTCAGCCATGGCAAGCCGGTCGGCACGGCCGATGCGTCCGGGGTCATGATTGGGCTGGAGGGGCTTTGCGCGGTGCGTTATCTCGGAGCCAATCTCGACGAGAGGTTTGTGCATACCATTGCCCACGAATATATCCATGTGCAGCAGGCGGTTGCTTCACCCGCGCTCTACAATGACCCCAAACCGACGGTGCTGGATGCGTCCTTGATCGAGGGCGCCGCAGAATTCATGGCGACGTTGATCGCCAGGGAGGCGGATTTCCGTTCGCCTTATGCGCCCGTCGATCGGGCGCGGCGCAGGCCGATCGAGATCAGGTTCGTGGCCGCCGAGAATAAGACTGATCTCAGGGACTGGATCGACAATGGAACGCTGACCACGCCTGGAGACCTCGGCTACTGGGTCGGGTATCGCATGGTCAAATCTTATTACGAACATGCCGCAGACAGGCGCGCAGCCGTGCGCGACATTATTGAAATGAAGCATCCCAAGGCATTTCTCGCCAGGAGCGGCTGGTATCCGGGGATCAGACTCAGCCCTCCTGTCTTCTGAGGGCGCTGCAGACCGGGTTCGCTCCGGTGGCGCCGCAGGCCTGAACGGGTCCAAAGGCCGTGATCCGGCAGATGCACGACCAAACCGGTCAATTCGCGAAGACTCACGCAACAATATTGCGGAATGTGTCGGTTGGGCGACAAAAGGATTTGGGAGTTTTAGGTAACCATTTGTAAAGACGATATTTTCCGTTGTCTTCCCGCAGCCTTAAGAAATTATGGCACCGAACATGCCACTTTTCGTTGATCGCTATACGCGGTATTAGTAGCTTTAGTTGTGTTCTCATCGCTTGGTTCAAAAGAGGTGTGACGCAAGGTCTGGAGTGCGCTGTGGCTGACGAGGTAAAAATCAATCGTTGTCGCCGAAACCTGCTTAAAGCAGCGGGTATCGCTGGCGCTGTGCTCGTGAGTTCCGTTGCGCTCGCAACGCCTGCTGCTGCCCGTGGCAACAATGGTGGCGGCGGCGGTGATGGCGGCGGCGGTGATGGCGGCGGCGGCGGCCAGTGGTGGAGCGGTGGCGGCGGAGACGGCGGCGGCGGCGGCGGTGATGGCGGCGGTGATGGCGGCTGTTTCCTCCGTGGTACCAACGTGCGCACAGCTGACGGCTATCGCGCGATCGAGGCACTTTCTGTCGGTGACATGATCGAGACCCGGTTCGGAGGCCTCGTCGCGATCAAGGCGATCGACAGCTTTTCGCTGGGCACACACGGAACGGACCACGGTCATCTGGGCCATTTCCGGCCGGTCTGGATCAAGCGCGGTGCGCTTGCTGACAATGTCCCAAGCAGGGATCTGTGCCTGACCGCATCGCACGCAGTTTTCTTTGACGGTTATCTGGTTCCGGTAGGGCAGTTGGTCAACGGCACCAGCATCGTGTTTGACACCGCCGTTCACGCACAGCCCCTCGAGTTTTTCCACATCGAGCTGGAGCATCACGATCTGCTCGATGCGGAAGGTGCGCCATGTGAATCCATGCGCGCCGCGGACGCTCAACCCTGCGCGCCGCTCCTCAGCTTCAACGGAGCCCAGAGCGAACTTCGTTCTCGACTTCGCAGCGCAACCTCTATCCTCATCGACCGGCGTCAGCCAATCGACATCATACGCGATGAGCTCGAGGAACGGGGTTTGAGCATGGCACGGGCGGCCTAGGCGCCGCGTCCACCGTCCCGGATTTTTCCTCTAAGGAAAGAATTGAGCGCGACAATGGCGTCAGGTGCACCCGTGCTGCTCCGCGACGCATGAAGCCCTGCCACGACAGCACGCATGGCTGATGCGGAAACTCGCGTCATTGCCTCCGCGCCATTAGCTTCGGTTTGTATGCCATCTCAGTAAATCCTGGACTTTTCGAGGCCCGGGAAGATCGAGCCACGGCCTTTCGCGCAGCGAGGCTGCGATTATCCAGGCGGAGCCTGAGATGATCGTGGACACACAGAACTCCGACCATTCGAACCGGTTTGCGGTGAACGGTGCAACCAGCGGAACCCACACTAACAGGGTGAAGAGGGTGACCATGAGAGCTTCAAGCACTGCTGCAAGGCGCGGCATTAGTCCGAATAGAATTCCCACACCAGCTGCGATGTGGGCTGCGCCTGTGAAATAGGCAAGGCCGACGTGAAATGGCAGCCACGAAGGAATGAGAGGTGTGGTCAGATTAAGGTAGACGAGGTGCGACAGCCCCAGTGCCGGCAGCGCCACTGCAAAAAGAATCTGGCCGACGCCGGCCATAATTGAGACTGATGGCGTATGACTTGCTCGGGGCGGCAGCCAGAATAGCGTCCAGGCACCCGCCAGGTAGACCAGGCTTTCGCTGAAATCCTCCCACACTCCTTCGACGAGCGGATGAGTTGCAACAACCGGCAGCTTGGCAAGTAGAAGGACAAGCATGACGAGTGCAAGAGCGAACGCGGCAGGCCTGACTGTCCGCGAGATGAGAAGACCGATGCCGCCAGCCACAAGAAATATCCCGAAGACTGTGGTCAGCGCGCCATACCCGCCCAGCTCTTTGGCAAGTGGCAGCCACTCCCTGTAAAAGTCATGCCAGCTAAGTGTCAGCGCCCCCAAAAGGGCGCAGCCCACGGCAAACAGCACCCGACCAAACCACGCAGCACGCATGGCAAGCCCCTCCACGGCGAGGCCATGATGTCATCCGGCGGAAAACAGGGACAGTCACATCCCGTTGAAGTATCCTGCTCTCTATGGGGGTAGTGTGCTGAATGCGGTCCCCAGAGGAAGCGTCATCGGGCCTACGTAGATCGCGTTCAGTAAACGGCAATTGTCGCAGGTCGGGCAGTTTACGAGACGGATGGCAGCGTCGGCTGCGGTGTCGACCAATGAGGGGGGACTGTGGCTCACCAATATTTGCGCCGCAACAAACTCACACCGGCCACGCATCTGGGCCTGGTCCTGGCATTGGTCGGGCCCATGCTGCCGCCTCTGTTCGATCCGATCCTGTTTGGATCTGGGCAGACCCTTGTGCGTATCGAGTGGGGCATCGCCATACACTGGATCAACCTTGCTGCACTGATCGGTGTCGTACTGTACCTGGAGCGGCTACCGCTCGCCTCGATCGGATTGCGTCGCCTGCGATGGTGGACGATTATTCTTGGGATGGTCGCGGGCGCGGCGATCCTCAATCTGTCCGGCATGATCGCAAACGTATTGAAGGTCAAACCCGACGCTCACTTTGCAGCACTATTGATGTCACTGCCGTTTGCAGTTCGAGTACTCCTCGTTATCACCGCTGGCGTATTCGAGGAAACGCTATACCGCGGCTATGCGCTGGAACGCCTCGCAACAGCCTTCAACAGCAAATGGGTGGCAGCTGGCATAACGGTTGTGCTCTTTACGCTCGCGCATGTACCCGCGGTTGGTCTGACGCACCTGATTCCGATCTTCATCGTGAGCTTGCTTGTAACTCTGCTGTATCTGTGGCGACGTGATCTTGTCGTCAACATTGTTGCCCATGCGACGATTGACGGCGTGGGATTGCTGCTTGTGCCCTGGCTGTCACATCATTGATGCAAGGCGCAGCCCCAGGCGGGCGGGCCGGCAACAGCCGGCTCGCCCGCCCTTCCCCTCAGACAATTGGCGCGTCAGTACTGATACGGGTAGGGCGCACAGGACCGATAGGGATAGTACGGGGTCCAGGTGCAGGGGGCAGCAACGCGGTAGTAGGGGCGATAGCCCGCATACGGCCCAAAGCCCGGGTACTGCGGATAACGTGGGTAGCGCGAATAGCCCGGGTCACGCGTATAGGCGGAACGGCGCGGAGCACGATACGCGGTAGGTGCGTAGCGGGCGCGGCGCCTTAAGATCATGTGATGGCGCGTGTGCGTGTAGCGCGTGTGCATGTAGCGCGTGTGCGCGTTGCCTGAGTAATGCCCACGGAGACGGGCGAGCTGAGCCTGATGAAAAGCCAGGGCAAAGACGAGAAGCCCGCCAAAACCCCGCACCGCATAGGACAGGCGCTGGATCCGCCAGCGATGGCGCGGCAGAAAGAACGCCAGGAGCCTAAGGACAAATTCAGCGGCGTAGAGGAGACGGCGGGGCGACATGGAGCTTCTCCAGATCTGCACGCATGGCTCGAAGTTGCGGCCAGGGAAACTCCCCGGCCACAGATGACGGCGCCCCTTCCGAAAGAAGAGCATCGAGCTTGGCGATGACACCGCCCAGCGAAGCCGCAGGCGTCGCCCACAGGCGCTCGGCAAGTTCACGCATGCGATCGAGCGCACGGGCTTCAGCGTGCAGCGCTGCCGAATAGCCCAATTCCGTATCTATTGCGGACCAGCGGGCCTGGTGAGCCTCAAGCGAGGCCTTTTCCGCCTCACCGAACTGCGCCCCGCTTGGTTCTACACCCAGAATCTCCCGGGCATCCTCCCTCCCGACGACACTCACATGGCCGCCATCGGGAAGCTTGATGCGAACCACCGGAAACCCGACGTGCTCCACCATCACGCTCTCGATCGCCTGCTGGCGGCCGGTGAGCTTGCGGGCACAGGTGCGGGCAGCCACAAAGTC
>JAGWRJ010000059.1 GCA_028869725.1 Alphaproteobacteria bacterium
CAGCGGCGGTGATGACCAGCCGAAAATTACGCATGAAAAAGCCCCCCTAAGCGCTCCAACTATAGAGGGGCTTTGGCGTCAGGGCAAAATGCGTTACTTGCCGTTCAGCAGTTCAACTAGGGTCGTGCCCAGGGCTGCGGGATTGGGCGACACCCGAATGCCCGCCGATTTCATGGCCTCGATCTTGGAATCGGCGCCGCCCTTACCACCCGAGATGATGGCTCCAGCGTGGCCCATGCGCCGTCCCGGAGGTGCCGTGACGCCTGCAATAAAGCCTACCATCGGCTTCTTGACGCGGCTTCTGCGAATGAAATCGGCCGCGTCCTCTTCGGCTGAGCCACCGATCTCACCGATCATGATGATGCTTTCGGTTTCATCGTCCGCCAGAAACATCTCGAGGACGTCAATATGTTCAGTTCCCTTGACGGGGTCTCCGCCAATGCCGACGCAGCTGGACTGGCCGAGCCCTACGGTTGTTGTCTGAGCGACGGCTTCGTAGGTGAGCGTTCCCGAGCGCGAGACGATACCAACCTTGCCGCGTTTGTGAATATGACCAGGCATGATCCCGATCTTGCATTCGCCGGGGGTAATGACGCCCGGACAGTTCGGGCCGATCAGCCGTGATCTCGAACCGGACAGAGCGCGCTTGACCTTGACCATGTCGAGCACCGGAATGCCTTCGGTAATGCATACGATGAGTTCGATTTCTGCGTCGATCGCTTCGAGAATAGCGTCAGCCGCAAAGGGGGGCGGAACATAGATCACGGATGCGGTGCAGCCGGTCTTCTCCTTTGCTTCGCGCACCGTATCGAACACGGGAAGATCCAGGTGCGTCGTGCCACCTTTGCCTGGCGAGGTGCCGCCTACCATTTTGGTGCCGTATGCGATGGCCTGCTGGGAATGGAATGTGCCCTGGTTTCCGGTAAAGCCCTGGCAAATGACGCGGGTGTTTTTATCGACGAGAATGGACATGCTCAGGACCCCTTAACGGCTTTGACAATTTTCTGGGCAGCGTCGGCGAGATCATCACCTGACACGATGGGAAGTCCCGATTCGGCAAGGATCTTCTTGCCGAGTTCGACATTGGTACCCTCAAGCCGTACGACCAGCGGCACGTTGAGTGCGACTTCTTTCGCGGCAGCAACAATTCCCTCGGCGATAATGTCGCATTTCATGATGCCGCCGAAGATGTTCACCAGAATGCCCTTCACGTTCGGATCAGAGACGATGATCTTGAACGCTGCCGTGACCTTCTCCTTGCTGGCACCGCCACCAACATCAAGAAAGTTGGCCGGCTCTTCGCCATAAAGCTTGATGATGTCCATGGTCGCCATGGCCAGTCCTGCACCGTTGACCATGCAGCCGATTGAGCCATCGAGCTTGATGTAGGAAAGATCGAATTTGGAGGCTTCGACCTCCTTCGGATCTTCTTCATCAAGATCGCGTAACGCCTGGATGTCCTTGTGGCGGAAGAGCGCGTTGTCGTCGAAATTAACCTTCGCGTCCAGGCAAACCAGACGTCCATCCTTGGTCAGCACCAGTGGATTGATCTCAAGAAGGCTCATGTCCTTGGCAATGAATGCGCGGTAGAGGCCTTCGATCAGCTGGCCGCATTGCTTGGCAGCATCACCGGTCAGCTTGAGGGCGCCTGCGATATCGCGTCCCAAATAGCCAGAATAGCCAACGGCGGGTTCGACCTGAAACGCCGAGATCTTTTCCGGGGTCTTGTGCGCAACCTCCTCGATGTCCATGCCCCCTTCGGTCGACGCAATAAAAGAGATCCGCGAGGTGGCGCGATCCACGAGAGCTGACAGGTAGAGCTCGCGCTCGATGGCCGAGCCGTCTTCAATGTAGAGCCGGCGCACCAGGCGGCCATGTGGCCCGGTCTGATGGGTGACGAGCGTCATGCCGAGCATGCGCTCAGCTTCTTTGCGCACATCTGCGATCGACTTGACCACTTTGACGCCACCGCCTTTGCCGCGGCCGCCGGCGTGGATCTGCGCCTTGACGACCCAGACCGGACCTCCGAGTTCCTCGGCGGCTTTGACTGCCTCTTCGACGGAAAATGCGGGTTTGCCCTTGGGCACCGGCACGGCGAAGCCGCGAAGCAGCTCCTTGGCCTGGTATTCGTGAATGTTCATGGGATCCTCGTTGCGACGAGCGGAAATTTGAGCGGGGGGCACCATATCAGTGCAATTGTGCGGTGCAAGACCGGGACTTACGCCCGGACGTCAAGCTTGGCCAGCACTTCGTGGGCCCCGGCACGGTGCATGCGGGGCTTCGCCTTCAGCTGGCGCGCAAGAGCGTCTCGAGGCCAGACTTTGTTCCGCTTCAAGATGGTCTGTGCGCCTGCGCAAGAACGCAGGCGCAGGCAGGACGCAGCGTTGTA
>JAGWRJ010000710.1 GCA_028869725.1 Alphaproteobacteria bacterium
GTCTCAGCAGCTGCGGCAGCGTCGCGTTATGAAGATTGGTCAGCTGCGTGCCGAGCGTTGCAGCGTATGACGGAAGGATTCCGGCAGGAAGACCATAGGCTAGAGGGTCGTGAATGATCGGCACCACCCCCAGATCAAACTGATTGACGACGACAATGGTCTTGGCACCACCCGCAGTCAGCTGCCGGACCGCAGTGGCGATATTGGTCTGCACCAGACTCACTTCAGCCTGCATCGACGCCAGTGTGGGATAGGGTAAGCTCGCCTGGCTTGCGATATAGCCGGTATAGTCGTTACCGCCGGTAAAGACCGTATAGAGCGTCGATGGTGTCACCGGCGCCACCTTGCCACTCGCAGTAAAGCCAAGATATTCCTGGACCTGGGTGATTGCTCCGGGAGCCGAGCCGTGGGCCAGATCAAGAGGCTCACTGCCGCTCAGCGAACCGCCGACCGCAAAATCAATACCGGCCGCCGGGGTAATCGCGCCACCTAACAGTCCTGGTGCCGATAGCGCAAAGCTGGGCGCCAGCAGTTCCGGGTACATCGGCCCGTTGGAATAGCGCCCCTGGTCCGAGCCCATGGGTGGCGGCGACCCGAGTGGCGGCACGCCAGCGAGCGCGTAGGAGTTGCCGGCATCGCTGATGCTGTCGCCGAAGGTGATCTGCTGACTGTAATGCTGCCGTGTAAAGGCGAAGGGCTGCGCCCGCGCGGATGTCGTGCACAATAGCACCATCGAAGCGCCGGCCATGACTACGTACCGCCAGGAAGCGTCCTGCCGTCGCACTGGCGCGCTCACGACGCCTGGTTCATCTGCTTGCGTAAAGACAGCGGACGCATGTCGGTCCATTCCTGTTCGACATAGGCAAGACAGTCGTCCTTGCCCTTCGGCCCGAACACAACGCGCCAGCCCGCCGGAACATCGATGCCGACGCGCCACAGCGAATACTGCAGCTCGTCATTGATCAGAACGAGATGGTCGCCCTCAGGCGCCAGCGCGGCGTCAGTCTCACTCATGGAACTCCCCCTCTTTCGTCGAACCTAGACCTTTTGATCTGCGCGGCCAACCACGATGCAATTGCGGGGGCTGCGTCTTCACTCATCATTTCGGCATGACGCAGTGGAAGCGCCGTAACCTCCACCGCTTTCAGATATGGACGCCAGCCGAGTGCGTCCGAGATCATGTCTGCCGTCCGATCGGCGCCTACCAGCAGACTTGCCGGACCATCAAGGACCGGCGGAACATAGCCCTGTGCCGCCGTCAAATGCGCTCGTACCGCGGCAAGATGTAACGCATCTGCACGGAGCGCCTCCCCTGACAGTGGTGTCGACGCCACGCCACGACGTAGCGCCTCCAGGATGTCGCTGTCGCTGAGCTCAGGCGGCGGCTCCGGGACAGCGGCCGCATCCAGGATGCAGAGCCGCCCGATCCGGGTGCCGTCTGCCGCCAGCTGCCGCGCCAGTTCTACCGCAACAAGACCCCCGAACGACCAGCCGGCAAGATGAATGAGGCCCCAGCCCGCGTGCGCCCGGATCGCCCGGCAATAGGTGCGCGCAAGCGCCACAATCGACGAGGACACGTCAGGTCCGCCATCAAGCACAGGCGCCCTCAGCCCGACGAGCGCCGTCTGCCCCGACCATGCCCGGATGATATGGCGGTAACAGGCAATGTCCCCGGATACGGGGTGAATGAGAAACAGCGTCTCGTCGCGGCCATTGCGCAGCGGGACGAGAGGCGGCGCAAGCTCTGCGGCAGCCGGTTCACCTCGCCGTGTTTGCAGGTCACGGGCAAGCTCGGCAATGGTTGGCGCGCGGAACATCGCCGAAACCGGAACTGCCATACCAAAATGCTGCGACAGACGTGCAACCGCTTCAACCGCCAGCAACGAGTGACCACCGATGTCGAAGAAGCTGTCCTCAGCACCAACGCGCGTGCGGTTCAGCACCCTACACCAGATTGCGGCGATGGCCTCCTCATCCTCACCCTCGGGCGCCCGGCTCACCTGTTCGGCCCTGGCCTTACTGAGTGCAAGCGCGGCCCGATCAATCTTGCCTGCCGGCGTCAGCGCCAGCCGCTCATGAAACACGATCTGCGCCGGCACCATGTATTCAGGCAGCATGGTGCGCAACGCCTGGCGCAAATCCATTTCCGTCACGGCATCGCGCAGCACCACATGTGCCACGAGCTCAGTGCGCTGCCCTGCGCCAACGACCACCACGGCTTCACGTATGGCGCGATGCGTACACAGCGCCGCTTCGATCTCGCCCAGTTCAATTCGGAACCCGCGCAGCTTTACCTGATGATCGACGCGCCCGACATAATCGAGCCGGCCGTCATGACGCCACCGCGCCACATCACCTGTCCGGTAGAGCCGCGATCCGGGCGGGCCGAATGGATTTGCAATAAAGCGTTCGGCTGTGAGCCCGGCACGTCCGCAATACCCCCGCGCCAGCCCCGGCCCGCCAATATAAAGTTCTCCTGGAATTCCCACCGGCTGCGGCTGCAGCCAGGGATCGAGGACGTGTACCGTCATGTTTTGCACGGGCCGACCGATGGGCGGCGCCCCATCATCGCCTGGCTGCACCTCACCCATGGTGGCGCAGATGGTAGTCTCGGTCGGGCCATAGGCGTTGATGAGGCGGCGGCCACAGCCTTGCGCCGTCCACTGTGCGGCCAGATCAGCGGAGCAGGCCTCGCCCGCCACAACGATGGTGTTGAGCGACGGGACAAGCTGCGGCTCGAGCGCCGCAAGCGCCGTGGGCGACAGCGTGGCATGACTGATCTGCTCGCGGCGAACGAGTGCGGCAAGCGGAGCGCCGGGCATGA
>JAGWRJ010000711.1 GCA_028869725.1 Alphaproteobacteria bacterium
AGCCCACCAGCACAGCCGGTACGACGAATACGATGACGGCCACCCAGCGCAATGCGTTGGACCGCGCGCGCTCAAATATGGCTTGACACAACCCAAATGCCCTTCCGGCCGAAATACAGCCCGTGGCAAACGCGGCGAGCGGCCCACCACCTAGGTGCAGCACTCCAAATCCCACCCAAAGTCCAACAAGAACTGGAAGAGCATAAACGGCACAGTTGTATAGCAGCGCGCAAAGCGCCCCGAGCCCGACAACCGTCATGAGCAGCCCGAATGCCATATCTCGCCTCCAGCGAGTTAGCGATCTACGTGGGCCGGATCGGAACTTTGCGCGCCGTAGGCACCCACGCACATCAGCGGCTTCTAGCTCTTAAAAGTCTACGCGTCAGCATCAACGAATTCCAGCTTGAAGGACGCAAGTACAAGCGTTGTCACAGTGCCCAAATCAAGTTTGGTCAACGAAGATCAAGTTTGGTCAAGTTTAAGGCTGGTTTCCATTTGGGCCATTCGGGCGGATGCTGATTCGCGTAATCGATATCCAACGCGAAAGCGCGAACGATGACACCGACAAGGCTTCTCGTCGGCCAGATCTTGCTTGTGTTTGCGATCGTGATCCTCGGCGTGTGGTTCGCGACACAATGGACGGCGATGGAACTCGGCTTTCAATGGCGTCTCGGCGCGCCGTGGTTCGTCGTCCTGCACCATCCGGTCTATTATCCGTGGCGCCTGTTCGAATGGTGGTATTCCTACGACGCCTATGCGCCGCGGTTGTTCGATCATGGCGGCATGATCGCGGCGTCGAGCGGCCTGCTGGGCGTGGCAGTCGCCATCGCCGGCTCGCTGTGGCGGGCGCGCCAGACCAAGCTGGTCACGACCTACGGCTCCTCGCGCTGGGCCTTTGTTCGCGAGATCGAGCGGGCAGGGCTGTTCCGGCCCGCCGGCGTGTTCCTCGGCCGTTTGGGCCACGAATATCTCCGCCATGACGGCCCGGAACATGTCATGGCTTTCGCGCCCACCCGTTCGGGCAAGGGTGTTGGCCTCGTTATCCCGACGCTGCTCTCATGGACCCAGAGTGTCGTCGTCCACGACATCAAGGGTGAGAACTGGCAGCTGACCGCGGGCTGGCGGAGCCGGTTCTCGCATTGCCTGCTGTTCAATCCGACCGATGCCCGCTCGGCCCGCTACAATCCGCTACTCGAGGTGCGCAAGGGGCCGGACGAGGTGCGCGATGTGCAGAACATCGCCGATATCCTGGTCGATCCGGAAGGCGCGCTGGAACGGCGCTCGCATTGGGAGAAGACCAGCCACTCGCTGCTGGTTGGCGTGATCCTTCATGTCCTCTATGCCGAAGAGGAAAAGACGCTTGCCCGCGTCGCCAGCTTCCTCTCCGATCCGCGCCGGTCCTTCGAGCATACGCTGCGGGCCATGATGGCGACCAACCATCTTGGGACCGACAAGGAACCCATCGTCCACCCGGTGGTCGCCTCCGCGGCGCGGGAGGTGCTCAACAAATCCGAGAACGAGCGCAGTGGCGTCTTGTCGACGGCCATGTCCTTCCTCGGGCTCTACCGTGACCCGACGGTCGCGGCGACCACGGCGGACTGCGACTGGCGGATTGCCGACCTCGTTGACACGGTACGGCCGGTCTCGCTCTACCTGGTCATCCCGCCGTCCGATATCTCCCGTACCAAGCCGCTAGTCCGGCTGGTGCTCAAACAGATCGGCCGGCATCTGACCGAACGGCTGGAGGGCGATCCCAAGAA
Organism: Alphaproteobacteria bacterium; assembly: GCA_028869725.1. GTDB lineage: Bacteria > Pseudomonadota > Alphaproteobacteria > Micropepsales > Micropepsaceae > Rhizomicrobium. The sequence continues at coordinate 1,761 of JAGWRJ010000711.1, forward strand.
GAGCCGCAAGCACCAGCTTCTGATGATGCTGGACGAGTTTCCGGCGCTGGGGCGGCTCGATTTCTTCGAGACCGCTTTGGCCTTCATGGCGGGCTATGGCATCCGGGCCTATCTGATCGCCCAATCGCTCAATCAGATCTCCAAGGCCTATGGCGAGAACAACGCCATCCTCGACAACTGCCATGTTCGAATTGCGTTTTCGTCCAACGACGAGCGCACGGCCAAGCGCATATCGGATGCTCTGGGCACCGCCACGGAATTGCGCGCCCAGCGCAACTATGCCGGTCATCGCCTGGCGCCTTGGCTCAGTCACGTCATGGTGTCTAAGCAGGAAACAGCCCGCGCCCTGCTGACGCCCGGCGAGGTGATGCAACTGCCGCCCCAAGACGAACTGGTGCTTGTTTCCAGTCTGCCGCCAATCCGGGCCAAGAAACTCAAATATTTCGAGGACGGCAACTTCACGCGCCGTGTGCTGCCAGTGCCCGATCTGGGACGAGAAGGCGGCTATCCCGACCGACCGCCGCCACGTCCCAACGATTGGGGGAAGCAGGTTCGCAACGCCCATCTCGACC
>JAGWRJ010000712.1 GCA_028869725.1 Alphaproteobacteria bacterium
GACAGCTGGCGGATCTCTTCGCGCTGCGCAAAATCAAGACCCTCGGGATGGGTATGGCCGCAGGGAATGTAGCAGGCCTCACCAGGGGCCACGCACAGCGACACGCCACACAGCGACGCCTGCATCGCATCCAGTGACGTTGTCTCGGTGTCGACGCAGACACGGGCTGTTTCATGGGCGCGCGCCACCCAATGGGCGAGGCGATCCTTGCTGGTCACGCACTCATAGCTCTCATAGGCAATGGCACGCAGAACCGCGCCACGGTCCATTACCGCACCCGGCTTGCCGCCCGCATCATGGCCCCCGAAATTGCCCGCTTTTGGAGAAGATCCTTCGGGCACAGGGTGGGGATCCGGTTTTGCCTGAGTGCGGACTGCCGGATCCGCGCTTGGCGCGATCCGCTCGATATCATCAATGCCAAAATGCGTGGCAGCCCTGCGGGTCAGGGTGGCAAACTCCATGGCCTTCAGAAAGCCGATCAGCTGCGAGGGCTCTGGCTCGTGCACCGTCATCTGCGTGAGCGGTACCGGCACGTCGACGTGGTCGTCGAGTTCTACGAGCTTGCGGGACACGCGCGCTAGTTCGGCCCCTTCGATCAGGCTTTGCCGTCGCTTGGGCTGCTTGATCTCTTCGGCATGGGCAAGAAGGGTCTCAAGATCGCCATAGACGTTTATCAGTTCGGCTGCGGTTTTGACGCCGATGCCCTTGATGCCTGGAACATTGTCAACGGAATCGCCAGCGAGGGCCTGCACATCCACCACCTTGGATGGCGGTACCCCGAACCTCTCCATCACCTCGGCTGCCCCGATGCGCTTGTTCTTCATGGTGTCGAGCAGCTCGACCGAGCCGTCGACCACAAGCTGCATCAGGTCTTTGTCCGAGGAGACGATGGTGACGCGCATCCCGGCCGCATGCGCCTGACGCGCATACGTGGCGATCAGATCGTCGGCTTCAAAGCCACTTTGCTCGATACAGGGGACACCAAAAGCCCGTGTGGCGTCGCGCACGAGCGGAAATTGCGGAATGAGGTCGTCCGGGGGTTCAGGCCGCTGGGCCTTGTAATCGGGATAGATATCATTGCGGAATGTGCGCTTGCCGGCGTCGAATATGACCGCAAGGTGCGTCGGCTGGTCGCCGTCACGCATATCCTCGAGCAGCTTCCACAACATGTTGCAGTAGCCGGCCACGGCCCCGGTCGGAAGGCCGTCCGATTTGCGCGTGAGCGGTGGCAACGCATGATAGGCGCGAAACAGAAAGCCGGAGCCGTCGACCAGATACACGTGGTCGCCGCGACCCTGGCCCTTCGCCGCAGACCCGTTCAATGATGCGCTCCGGCCCCTTCGCGTAGCACAAATCGCCGATCGCAATAGGGGCATTCGACGAAGTTCTCATCGCCCATTTCCAGATAGACGCGCGGGTGGCCAAGTGCCCCACCGCCGCCATCACAGGCAACGCGCGTGTCGTCAACTTCGATGATTTCGGGCACGTCAACCGGCATGAATACTCTCAAAGAGGATTTCGGGCGCGGCGGATCATAGCGAGCATGGCCGTTCCCGCAACCGCCAAGACAGAGTGGTCCACCGCTTAGGCGGCCCGACGGCTCTGGGCGGTACTCCATATCGCCTCGGCTCCAGCTGAGAGTAGAGTGGATCAAGGTGTGGCCCGGAACATCCAGGATGACCCAACCTGACGGCATGAAAGGCCTGGCGCCGAAACCTGAGATCCCTTGGCGCAAGCTCCTGATCGGCGCAGGGCAGGCGGTGGCGCTTGCGCTCCTGGTTGGCCTTGCCCAGGCGGGGGTTCTGCCCGCAGGGGCGGCTGCGCTGGTTGCAGGCCTGACCCTCGTACTGCTGCTGGTTCCGCTCATGGTGCTCGAGGGACTGCAGGACGTCGCGCCTGGGGCGCTTTGGGTCTGGTGCGCATTGGCGACCGTGATCCTTGGCGGGCTGGGCGCGTGGGATCGGCTGCGCCTCTATATGCCCTTAGCGTTGGCAGTAAAGAACGGTCCGGTCTGGGCGTTCCTGCCCAGTCCTGGCATCGTGATGGCAGGTGTCGTCCTCGCCGTCATTGGCCAGCTCACGGTCGGTGTGTGGGCGCAGACGGAGCGGTTCTTTGCCCCTTATGCTGTGTATTTCGTAAGGGCACGTCGGCTCTGGATCGAAGCGTTCCTCAGCGGAGCCTTTGCCGGCGCGTGCTGGCTCATCCTGATGATGGCTGCCCGCCTCCTCGGGCTCGGCGCACTGTCCGGGCTGGGCAGGATCATCCTCAAGCCAGCCGTCGCGGTGCCGGTAAGTACGTTTGGCGCAAGCCTGGGGCTGATCCTGGGCCGGCCGCGGGCGATGGCGATAGGGGAGGCGGGGACGGGACTGCTCTCGCAGCTGGCCTGGTTGCTGCCGCTGGCCTGTCTGGCTGCGATCGCCTTTCTCGTCAGCGTCACGATCTCCGGCTTTGATGGAGTGTGGCGGAACGCACCGCCAAGTGTGGTCATGCTTGCCATGGCAGCAGGGCTGATCGCGCTCATCAATCTCCTGTGGCAGAGCGGCAGCCATCGCGATATGCCGCGCCCCGTTCTACGCCATGCCGCCACCTTGGCCGCGTTTTTGCTCGTGCCGATTGTTGTCATTGCGGTCTATGCCCTGACCGTACGGGTCGAGGCCTACGGGTTCAGCGCACGGCGGGTCATCGCCGGCGCCGCACTCGCTGTGGCCGCCGTGTTTGCGGTAGGCTATGCACTGGCTGCGTGGTCCGGGCTGCGCCACGGTCGCTGGCTCGTCGGGCTTGGCACAGCCAATGTGGCGGGCACGCTTGTGTTGGTTGGGGTACTCTTGCTGGTGTGCTCGCCACTGGCCGATCCGGCGCGCATTGCGGTGGCAAGTCAGCTTGCCCGCCTGAAAAGCGGACGCATCAGCGCTGAGCAGTTCGATTTCACGTATCTGGCTTCTCAGGGTGCCGGCTTTGGGCATCGGGCGCTGCAGGCTCTGGCGGAGGATACCGTGGGGCCGCAGGCAGCGTTGATCCGTGCGCGCGCCAGAAAGGTACTGCAGGACACACAGGGACAGGTGGCATTGCTCACCCCCGCGCAGCGCGCGGCGCAGCTGCGGGTCTATCCCGAGTATTACGCCCTTCCCGCTGGCATCGCCCGCAAGGTGTGGAGGCCCGCCCAAGGGGTGCCGCCCTGTCTTGTCGAGACAGGACAGCTCTGCGACGTTTTTCCCGCCGAGCTGACGGGTCATCCGCCCGACCAGCTGATACTGGTCTGGGGCGGACCTCAGGTGTGGCAGACCGCGGTTGTGGGCATGGTGCCCTCGTCAGGTTGGCAGGTGATCGGTACGTTCGGAGGACTGTGTCACAGCACGGTCGCCGCACTGCGTGCGGGCCTCTACGCCGTTGTCGCCCCGGTCATCACCTATCGCACGCTTGAGGTTGATGGCCTGGATCTGAACGTAGCGCCGGTTTTGGGACCATCAACCTCCTGTGCCCGCCGTGCTCCCAAGCAGAGCCGTTCAGGTGGCCGATCTCACCCCTGAGCCTTTGCGCGCGGACGCAAGGGTGGAGCCGCTGGCTGTCATCCTGCGCAGTCATCGGTATGTCGCCGCGGCGGTGACGCTACAGGCGCCAGAAACCACATCAGGCTGTTTCCAGGATGTGCTGCCGTGCTGCTGTGATGTGGTTTGGCGCAGGACGATGTTTAGGCTATCAGTGCCCTCATGCAACGCGTCGTCCTGATCGATTACGGCTCCGGAAATCTGCGCTCAGCGCAGAAGGCGTTGCAGCGCGCCGCAACCCAGACGGCATTTGACGGCGAGGTCATTGTCAGCGCGGAGCCGGACGCGGTGGCAGCGGCAACGCGCATCGTTCTGCCCGGGGTTGGCGCTTTTGGCGACTGTATGGCGGGGCTTCGACGCATTCCGAATCTGCTGCCGGCGCTGGAGCATGCAGTCAAAGAGCGGCACGTGCCCTTTCTGGGTATTTGCGTGGGCATGCAATTGCTCGCCAGCAGTGGTCACGAGTTTGGCATGCATGCAGGTCTTGACTGGATCCCGGGCAAGGTCGTGCGGCTATCCGCACCCGGGCTCAAGATCCCCCACATGGGTTGGAATCAGCTTTCCTTCACACGCGACCATCCGCTGCGTGCAGGGATTGCCGACGGATCCGACGTTTACTTTGTCCATTCTTATGTCTTCGTTCCGGCTGATGCGGATGATGTGCTCGCATACACCGATTATGGTGGCCCGCTCACCGCGATGGTGGCGCGGGGCAATATTGCCGGGACGCAGTTTCATCCCGAGAAGAGCCAGAGTATTGGTCTGAAACTTCTCGCCAATTTTCTCTCCTGGCAGCCATGATCCTTTATCCGGCCATTGATCTGAAAGACGGTGTCTGCGTGCGCCTGAAGCGGGGCGAGATGGACGATGCCACTGTGTTCAACGCCGATCCGGCGGCGCAGGCGGCCCTGTTTGCCGAGGCCGGTTTTAGCTGGCTGCACTGTGTCGATCTAAATGGCGCATTTGTCGGCCACTCAGCCAATGGCGACGCCATAAAGGCAATCCGTCGTGCGATCCGTCTTCCCATTCAGCTGGGTGGTGGCCTGCGCAGTCGAGCTGCGATCGAGTACTGGCTTGAGGCGGGAATCAATCGTGTCATTCTGGGGACTGCTGCCCTGCGCGATCCTGGCCTCGTCAAGGAGGCGGCGCGCGCCCATCCCGGAGCCATTGCCGTCGGGATTGACGCGCGTGCCGGAATGGTTGCGGTGGAGGGCTGGGCACAGACATCGAGCCTGCGCGTGGTTGATGTCGCGCGCCGTTTCGAGGACGCGGGCGTCGCCGCAATCATTTTCACTGACATCGCCCGTGATGGCATGCTCGAGGGCGTCAATGTCGAGGCGACGGCCCAACTGGCTGCGGCAATCAGCATTCCGGTCATCGCCTCTGGAGGACTTGCCGGTGTGGACGACATCCTTGCTCTCAGGCACAGGCCCAACATTGCAGGCGCCATTATCGGGCGGGCGCTCTACGATGGACGCATCAGTGCAGAAGCTGCGCTGGCCGCCGCCGCATGATCAGGCGGCGGGCTCGCGAAACGCACCATCCCAATCGTCGGCAGGCGGATGCTGTTCGAGCCAGCCGATGCGCGCCGCATGAAGATCGTAGAGATTTTGACTGGCGCCCGACAGTTTGCGGCATTGGGTGATGAGTTCGCGTGCGCTCGCCCATTGCCGGCCGCGCAAGGCCTGGAACAGGCGGTCGTGGAACACGGCGAGGGCCCTGAATTTGGGCGAGGCCGCCGCCGCCGGGGTGCCCCACAGGGCATAGAGTTCGATCGGTTCGCCAGCCTGTTCCAGAGCGCAATGGTCGACTTCCAGGAATGCAAATGCGTTGGCGGCGGCCTTCTGCGTGTGGGCGCAGACGACAATGGCCGTGCCATAGCGCTCAGCCTGGTCGCGCAAGATGATCGCACGCTCGGCGCAGAGCCCCTCGATGAGATACTGGAACTGCCGGCCGGCCGCCAGGACGCCACCTGCTCCGTCAGCTGTTGCAATACCGATCGAAAGGGCAAAGCGCGGACCGCTACGTTCGCTCGCCAGCGGCGTAGCCGGTCCAAGTTTGTGCATCATGGCGAGCGCCGCGGCGCAGGCCCGCATCTCGTGCTGCGGCTCGGCCACGACGATGTTCCAGAAGACATTGAACCCGCGTGGACTGACCTCTGTGACGAAGCCGCCATGGCTCTTCGCGATTTCGCCTAACACGGCAAGGGCCTGAAGGCGTTCCCTGAGAGGGAGGGGCCCAGCATCGTCAGTGCCGGTCACCGGCGCGCCGAGCCTGAGGGCAAGACAGCTGCCCACGGTGCCATGGGGTCCGAGGTTGTCGTCGCCGGCCGAACGCAAAAGCCGGCGGAGGCTCTGTTGTGACAGCCCGCCGGCAAAAATACCTGCCATACGGGCCCGCCAGTGTCTCAGGGCCAGCCATTGCCAGAGTGCGGCAGCGGCGTAGGCTGCAATGAGCGCCAGCGATGCCGCAAGCGTGCTCACGGGAAGATGGGCCCCGAAAAAAAGCCAGAGAGTGAGGCACTGCGCGCCGGCCACAAGTGCCAGAAGCAGCAGCAGCGCGGGAAGTAGACCGCGCCAGGCAAGAAACAGAACGAGGCCAAGGCCGCTCACGGCAAGGCCGAAGAGTTCGCTCAGTCGGCTCATGGGCGCGGCAAGACGTGCGGCGAGCAGGGCAAAGGACTGGGCGATGTGGCTAGGATGGGCGGCGAAGGCCTTGAGGCAGGCAAGTTCGAGCGCATCGGCCTGCGTCGCCAGTTCTCCGGCGTTGCCCGCGATCAGGCCGAGCGCCACCGCGATGACGAGCAATGCCGCAAGCCAGGCCGATGCCGGTCTGGCAGAAAGGCTCATGGAGGGTCTACCGTCGCTGCGCAAAATCCCCGCCGGATCACCTGCTGCGTCGCAACTTTAGCATGGTCGCGCTGGCAGGCGCCCATTTGGCACACAGCTTTTTTCAGCCTGCGGAACGAAATGACGGGGTCGTCATTTTCCTTGCGAGGGCACGCAGGGCTCGCGTAGGCTTCTGAAGCAGAACAAGAAGAACGTTGGGAAGGAACATGGACAACATCACCAAAGATCCCGCCTACAACGCGGTGGATCCGAGCGATTTTCCGGCCATGCTCGAGGTCGAACGCTACGGCGCGCGAACCACGGCGTTCGACAAGATTATTTCAGCGACCCATCACCACTTCTGGGATCCATTGGATACCAAGTACATCGATTTCTCGCGTCCCTTCGACCTGGAGCGGGATTACCTCGTCAATCCGCAGGCCAACACCGATCTGCGCACCGCGATTGGTGATCGCTTGGACGAGAAGGGCAAGATCAAGCTCGTCAACCTGGACGTGCTGTGGTCGCTGTCATCGATCCTGCATGGCGAACAGGGGGCACTCGCTCTGTCGGCATCGCTTTGCCATATCCTCAAGGATCCCGGAGCGCAGGAATATGCGGCCAACCAGACGCGCGAGGAGGCCCGTCACGTCACGGCGTTTTCCGCCTACATCAAGGCGCGCTGGGGTAAACCGGTGCGAGTAGGGCCCGCGCTCGGCAGCCTGCTGAACGAACTGGTGTCGTCGCCGCTTGTGTGGAAGAAGCTGGTGGGCATGCAGATGCTGGTCGAAGGCCTCGCCATGGGGGCATTTGCCAGCTTCTACAAGGAATCGCGTGACCCGTTGCTGACGAGCCTGATGCAGCTCGTCATGACCGACGAGGCCTTCCACCACAAGTTCGGAAAGATCTGGGCCGATCGCACCATTCCGCAACTGTCCAAATCAGAACATGAGCTGATCGAGGATTGGGCCTGGAATGTGTTCCAGGTTCTTCTTTTCAATCTCGGCAGTCCCGATCAGAAGTCATTCATCTATGAGGCAGTGGGCCTTGACCCGCAGTGGTGCCAGCAGGCGTTCATGGAGGCGCTGAGCGATGTCGAAATCCGGCAGGAACTGGCCGATGCCTCCAACATCTTCCGGGTCCTGATCAAAACGCTGCTGAATGCGGGGATCATCACCGACCGCACGCGCGCCAATTACGCCGCCTATATCGACATGGCGGAATTGCACGCCGAGGGCGACCGCATGATCGGTGATGACATTGCCGAACAGGGCATCAAATATCTGATGCAGCTCAATGGCGGCAAGGACCTGGTCAGTCCGGCGGGTATGCTCGCGGCCGAGTAGGCCGGTCAGGCACGAAGCCGTGGACGGCCCGAGACGAAGGCGATGAGGACGCCTGCGACCCCGAAAAGCGCCCATGCCCAGCTGGCAAGAAGGCCATGGACGAGGCGCGCCAGGGGACCTGGCAGAACGTCTGCTGCCCAGGTGCGGATGCCATGCGCTGCATGGGGCGCGGCTGCATCAAGCAACTGAGCAAGCGAGTGCAGTCTAATGGTGCCGTGCTGAAGCGAGCTGAGCGCATCGGCGCCCAGAAACAGCAGCGCGAACACGATCAGGCACAGGGCAAGAACGCGAAAGCCAATCATCATCAGCGGGTTTCAGGCGCGATGGGGGTGTGAACCATGTCGGCATAGTACTGTGCCGGCGCAGGAAAGATCGCCTGTACCCCCTTGTAGGAAGATACAGGCGACAGCGTTTGTTTTACTCGGCCGGACTTGCGGCGTCCTCGTCCGCTTTGGCCTTCTTGGAAAGATCCTCGCCGGTGACCTGATCGACCATCTTCATCGACAGGCGCACCTTGCCGCGATCATCAAAGCCCAGAAGCTTGACCTTGACAGTCTGGCCTTCCTTGACGACGTCGCTGGTTTTGGCGACGCGCTGCGGGGCCAGCTCGGAGATGTGCACGAGGCCATCCTTGGGACCAAAGAAGTTCACGAAGGCGCCGAAATCCATCACCTTGACGACTTTGCCGTCATAGATCTCGCCGACTTCGGGCTCCGCCGTCAGCGATTTGATCCACTTGACGGCAGCACGGATGGATTCACCATCGGCCGAGGCGATTTTGACCGTACCGTCGTCCTCGACGCTGATCTTGGCGCCGGTCTTTTCCACGATTTCGCGGATGACCTTGCCACCGGTGCCGATCACATCGCGGATCTTGTCGGTCGGAATCTTCATCTGCTCGATGCGCGGGGCATGCTCGCCAAGTTCGCTGCGGCTCTGGCTGATGGCTTTTGCCATCTCGCCTAGAATGTGCATGCGCCCGTCCTTGGCCTGGTTGAGCGCCACGCGCATGATCTCTTCAGTGATCCCGGCGATCTTGATGTCCATCTGCAGCGACGTAACGCCGTTCTGGGTGCCGGCGACCTTGAAATCCATGTCGCCGAGATGATCTTCATCGCCAAGAATGTCCGACAGGACAGCATAGCGCGTGCCCTCCAGGATAAGTCCCATGGCGATACCGGCAATCGGTGCCTTGAGGGGAACGCCGGCATCCATCAGCGCGAGCGAGGTACCACACACTGTGGCCATCGATGATGAGCCATTGGACTCGGTGATCTCGGACACCACGCGGATGGTGTAGGGAAACTCTTCGCGTTTGGGCAGGATGGGATGGACCGCCCGCCAGGCAAGCTTGCCATGTCCGATTTCGCGCCGGCCCGGGCCGCCCATGCGCCCGGTTTCACCGACGCTGTAAGGCGGAAAATTGTAGTGGAGCATGAAGCTCTGTTTGCTCGTACCTTCCAGGCTGTCGACGAACTGTTCGTCCTCGGCGGTACCCAGGGTTGCGACCACCAGGGCCTGTGTCTCGCCGCGGGTAAACAGGGCCGAACCATGGGTGCGCGGCAGGGTGCCGACCTGAGCGACGATGGGACGGATATCTTTGGTCGTGCGGCCATCGATGCGCCGGCCGGTATCGAGAACCGCATTGCGCATGACGTCGGCTTCCAGGTCGTGGAACAGGGCGCCGAACTTGTTGTCGGTCAGCTTGTCGTCACCTTCGCCCACGAATTCCTGTTCTGCGCGCGCACGGATCTCTGCGATCCTGTCCCGACGTACATGCTTTTCCGGGATCTGAAAGGCAGCATGCAGCTCGGCACCTGCGAATGCCTTGAGCGCTGCGTACCGCTCCTTGCTGTCATCGAGGGTGAGCACGCGCGGTTCCTTGGCCGCTTTTTCGGCCAGACGGATGATCGCATTGATCACCGCCTGCATCTGCTGATGGCCGAACATGACGGCGCCCAGCATGACGTCTTCCGGCAGTTCCTGGGCCTCGGATTCCACCATCAGAACGGCGTCAGCAGTGCCGGCAACCACCAGTTCCAGATGGGATGTACCCATCTCATCGATCTGCGGATTGAGCTTGAACGCGCCGTCGATATAGCCCACGCGCGCCGCGCCGATTGGGCCCATAAAGGGAATGCCCGAAAGCGTCAGGGCTGCTGAGGCGGCAACCATCGACACGACATCTGGGTCGTTTTCCATGTCATGGCTGAGCACGGTGACGATGACCTGGGTCTCGTTCTTATAGCCTTCGGCGAACAGCGGACGGATCGGCCGATCAATGAGGCGTGAGATCAGCGTCTCACGCTCGGTGGGCCGGCCTTCGCGCTTGAAATAGCCGCCCGGAATCTTGCCAGCAGCGTAGAAGCGCTCCTGATAGTTGACGGTCAGCGGGAAAAAATCGACGCCGGGCTTGGGGCTCTTTGAGCCGACGACAGTGGCGAGCACCACGGTTTCGCCATAGCTTGCGAGCACGGCTCCGTCGGCTTGACGCGCAACGCGCCCGGTCTCGAGCGAAAGCTTGCGCCCGCCCCATTCGATTTCTTCTTTGGCAATAGTGAACATCGGTTCTTTCCTTCGTTTCCGCAGGCCGGATTGCCTGTCGGATGAGGGCCTGCGTTGCGGCAGGGTCCCTCAGATGCCGGAATTCTTCCGGCTGTTTGCGTCGTGACGCGAAAAGCATACGCGCGTACGCCGCGGCCGGCCAAGATGGCAGCCGCGCTCGGACGCGCGCGCAGGCGAGGGTAAGAGCAGCGCGGGGGTCAGCGCCGCAGGCCCAACCGGCCGATCAGCGCCTGGTAGCGCTGGGCGTCCGTGGCCTTGACATAATCGAGCAGACGGCGGCGCTGAGAGACCAGCTTGATAAGGCCGCGGCGCGAATGATTGTCCTTGGCGTGAGTCTTGAAATGTTCGGTCAGATTGGCAATGCGCTCAGAGAGCACGGCCACCTGAACCTCGGGCGATCCTGTGTCGCCCTCTTTGGTGGCGAATTCCTTGATCAGTTCTTGCTTGCGTTCAGCTGTAATGGACATGGTGTGTTCCGGACATCATGGGGTGAAATTGAACACGCGGAAGGGCCGCAACTGTCCTTCCACCAGTTCGGCCAGCGCAACGGGCTCTCCGGCTGGGGTAGACAGAAAAACGATCTGTCCCTGAAGGTCGTCGTCGTCCCCGCCCTGCTCGGCCAGTTTTGCAAACTGGCCGGCCCGGCAGAGGATGGGATTTCCACTCTTCAGGCGGACCGCATCCGGGCCTGTTACGGCCAGCGCCGGGATGCCGTCCAGCGCGGTCGAAAGAGGCCTTAGGTGCTCAAAAGCGGCCGGACTATGCATAAAACCCTTGAGGGTTTCCAGCGAAATCGCCGTTTCGGCGGTAAAGCTGCCCACAGCGGTGCGCCGTAGCTCGCAGACATGGCCGACCGTGCCCAGGGCGAGCGCCAGATCGCGCACCCAGGCCCGGACATATGCCCCTTTGCCGCACTGCATTTCAAAGACCGCAAGGTCCGTGCTGGGCTGCTCCAGAAGACGTGCGGCATAGATCTCGACGGATCGTGCCGAAAGGGCGACCTCCTCGCCTTCGCGGGCCAAGTCATAGGCGCGCACGCCATCGACCTTGATGGCCGAATAGGCTGGGGGCGTCTGCAGGATCGAACCGGTGAGGGTGGGAAGGGCCGCCTCGATCTGGGCCAGGCTCGGCCGGTTGGCTGACGTCGCAATGACCGTGCCGTCGGCGTCCTCGCTGTCGGTAGCTTCGCCCCATTTTGCCGTGAAGCGATAGGTTTTTTCCGTGTCCATGGCATAGGGCACGGTCTTGGTCGCCTCCCCCAGTGCCACTGCCAGAACGCCTGTGGCCATGGGATCCAGCGTGCCGGCATGACCGGCTTTCTGCGCGTTGAACACGCGTTTGACGATGCCCACGACCTGGGTGGAGGTGACGCCTTTGGGTTTGTCGATGACCACCCAGCCGTGGATGGCATCACCCTTCTTCTTACGCCCCATGACGCCGTCTTCCTCCAGGCCCGTCAGCGTCCTGCTGCCGATCAGCTCTCATCGCCGTCATCCTCACTTCGGCGCAGATCACGCGCCACACGTTCGGACTTCAGCAGGGTTTCGATTTTCTCTGCTTCGGCAAAGGAGGTGTCCTCGACGAAGCGCAGATCGGGGGTGAACTTGAGGGCGATGGTCTTGCCCATCAGTCCACGCAGAAACCGGGCGTGGCGATTAAGCGCGGCGATGATGACCTTGGCGTTCCTGCCGCCAAGCGGTTCGCAGAACACCGTGGCATGACGCATGTCCGGCGAAGGCCTGACCGCAGTCACAGTGACCGATACAGCCTCAAGATCCGGGTCGCGGATTTCGCCCCGCGCCAGAATATCGCAGAGCGCGTGGCGCAGCATTTCTCCGACCCGCAGCTGACGCTGCGAGGGTCCACTCTGGGATCGTGTTGGACGTCGGTTCACTTGTATCCACGCACATGCTCGAGCGCGCCGGTCGCCGTGCGCACCGGACGCAGCCCACCGCGTTGGCCCCTTAAAGCGCTCTTTGGACGGTTTCGACCTCGTAGCACTCGATAACATCACCCTTGGCAATATTATCGTAATTCGCGAAGGACATGCCGCATTCCTGGCCGGACTGGACTTCGCGCGCATCATCTTTGAAGCGTTTCAGTGTCGAAAGCTCGCCTTCGTGGATGACAACGCCATCGCGGATCAGGCGTACTTTGGCGCCACGGCGCACCACACCTTCACTGACGCGGCAGCCCGCCACCTTGCCGACCTTGGAGATCGAGAAGACTTCAAGGATTTCGGCATTGCCGAGGAATTTCTCGCGCACTTCCGGCGCCAGCATTCCAGACAACACGGCCTTCACGTCATCCACCACGTTGTAGATGATGTTGTAATAGCGGATTTCGACGCCGTCCCGCTTGGCCCGTTCGCGGGCATGGGCATTGGCGCGCACGTTAAAGCCAATGATGGCACCGCCCGACGCGTGGGCCAGAATGACATCGCTTTCGGTGATGGCACCAACGCCGGACTGCAGGAACTGTACAGCGACCTCGCTGGTTCCAAGTTTGGTAAGGGCACCCTGGATGGCTTCAACCGAGCCCTGCACATCGGCCTTGATGACGAGTGGCAGGAATTTTGTCTCGCCTTCCGAGCGACTTTTGAGCAGCTGGTCGAGGGTCTGACGCGAATTGGTGGCCTGACGCGACTCGCGACGCTTGCGGGCACGATACTCGGTGACCTCGCGTGCGCGGGCATCGTTTTCGACCACGACGAATTCGTCGCCGGCTTCGGGCACGCCCGAAAGACCAAGGACCTCCACCGGAACCGACGGCCCGGCGCTTTCGACCGCCTCGCCGCGGTCGTTGACAAGCGCCCGCACCCGTCCCCATTCAGAGCCGGCGACAAGAATATCGCCGGTCTTCAAGGTGCCGCGTTCCACGAGCACCGATGCGACCGCACCGCGGCCCTTGTCGAGTTTGGCCTCGATCACGGCACCTTCGGCAGAGCGGCTGGGATTGGCTTTCAGATCGAGCACTTCGGCCTGCAGCAGAATGGCTTCTTCCAGACGATCAAGTCCGGTGCCCTTGAGGGCCGAAACCTCTACCGCCTGGGTCTCGCCGCCCATGTCTTCGACCTGGATGTCATGCTGCAACAGTTCGGTCTTAACCCGCTGCGGCTTGGCGTCGGGCTTGTCGATCTTGTTGATGGCAACAATCAGGGGAACACCTGCCGCCTTGGCATGGCTGATTGCCTCGATGGTCTGGGGCATCACACCGTCATCGGCAGCGACAACGAGCACGACGATGTCGGTCACCTTCGCACCACGCGCCCGCATGGAGGTAAAGGCGGCATGGCCTGGAGTGTCCAGGAAGGTGATCTTCTGGCCACTTGCAAGCTGAACCTGATAGGCGCCGATGTGCTGGGTAATCCCACCGGCTTCGCCAGCTGCCACGTCGGTCTTGCGCAAGGCATCCAGCAACGACGTTTTGCCATGGTCGACATGGCCCATGACGGTGACCACGGGCGGACGTGGCTGCATGGTCTCGGCCGCATCGGCTTCGCCCTTGAGACCTTCGAGCACGTCGGACTCGGCGACGCGCTTGACCGTGTGGCCATATTCGGTGGCAACAAGCTCGGCCGTGTCGGCATCGATGGTGTCGTTGACGGTCAGCATCATGCCGTTCTTCATCAATACCTTGATGACATCCACGGCCCGACGGGCCATGCGGTTGGCCAGTTCGGCAACCGTAATGGTCTCCGGAATAGTGACCTCACGGGGGCCGGCAGGGCCTGCGGCCTGCGCCTGCTGACCCTTGTTGACCCGTTGCAGATGACGGCGGAAGGCCGCCACCGAACGGGTGCGCTCGCCATCGTCATCGGACAGGGCGCGCGTAACCGTCAGCTTGCCGCGGCGGCGGTCGGTTGGGCTTTTGCGCGTGGCAGCGGGGGTCTTGGCAGCCGCACCCTTGCCGGACAGCTTCTTGCCTTTACCTTCGTCCTCTTCCTCGAGTTCAGGCCGGCGCGCGCGGGCCGGTTCAGCCGGCTCAGGTGCAGCCTTGGCCTTTGCCGGGGCCCGCTCGGCTTCCTGACCCTGCTTCTCACGCCGGGCCAGCTCTTCTTCGGCGTGGCGCCTTGCCTCTTCTTCGGCCTGACGCCTTGTCTCTTCTTCGGCCTTGCGCCGGGCGGCGGCTTCGCGCTCTGCGCGCAGCTGGGCTTCCTCGGCTTCACGCCGCCTGCGGTCCTCATCGGCGAGGCGCCGGGCCTCTTCTTCGGCGACGCGCGCATCGGCGAGAGCGCGGCTGCGCGCCTCCTTTTCCTCATCAGTGAGCTGGCGCAGGACGACGCCAGCACGGCCGGGAGCGGGCTTCGCACCACCACCTGCCTGGGCAGGACGGCCCTGGGCCGGGGTAGGTGCGGCCTTGGTCTCTTCCGCGGGTTTGGCTGCAGGCGCCGGAGCCGCCGGAGCGACGCGGGCGCGCTTCTTTTCCACCACAACGGCTTTGGTGCGGCCATGACTGAAGCTTTGCTTGACGGTCGAGGTCTCCGTCTTCTTCAGCGACAGGGTTTTGCCGCGGCGCGTGGTGTCATTCGTCTCGCTCATTCGTACCTTTCAGTGGCCGGCATCGGGCCTGCCTTGTGTTCCATTCGTCTGTTCGGCGCCTGTTCCGGCGCCCGGACGGCGGCAAGCCGCCGCGCATTCATCGCGATCCTGTCTGCAAGCTGCCCGGATGGGAGCGCCGCATGTACCACATTTTCGCGGCCCAAGGCCAAGCTCAATTCTTGAGAATTGAGACAGTCCAAGAGCTTGATGCCAAGTCCCTGAGCCCGTGCCAGTGCCAGAAGCTTGCGCCGGCCATCCTCGGCCCCGTCCGCAGCCTCAATCAGAAGCACAGGTGGGCGATGGCTGGCAAAGGCCCTGGCAACCTTGTCGAAGCCAAGAACGAGGCTGCCAGCCTTGCGCGCCAGTCCAAGGTCATCGGCGAGGCGACGCAGCAGCAGGGCCGCGACATGGTCGGTAAGCCCCGGCGGGATGATGAGCGCCCGCTTGGCCGAGCGCGCGAACGCGTTTCGCGCGACCGCGCGCTCCAGGCTGGCGCGATCAGCACTGACCCACATGCCGCGTCCGGGCAGCTTGGCCGCAAGGTCGGGCACCACCTGATCATCCGGCGCGGCGACGAAGCGGATCAGCTCGCTGTCCGGACGCACCTCTCCGGTGACGATGCAGCGCCGTGAGCGCCCGTCCTGCGCGTCCTGATCGTGCCGCTGTGCATGCCTCACGCCTTACGCTTCAGCCTCCTCGCTTTCGCTGGCCTCGTCCTCGGAGGGCTCGGGCCACTGCTCAATCCAGCCCGCTGCGACGCGGGCCTTCATGATGATGGCATTGGCCTCATCGGGGGCCAGGTCAAAACCTTCAAGAGCACCTTCGACCTTGACGCGCTCCTTGTCCTTGCCCTGCTCATAATAGCCGAGCAACTCGTCATTGGCACAGCCGGCGAGGTCCTCCAGGGTCTTGATGTCATGCTCGCCGAGGGCAACCGCCATGGCGGCAGTGACACCTTCAACTTCGAGTACGGCGTCTTCCACGCCAAGCGCGCGCCGTCTGTCGTCGAGTTCCTTGTTGCGCGCTTCCAGATATTCGATAGCGCGGGTCTGAAGTTCCTCGGCGGTTTCCTCGTCGAAGCCCTCAACCGCGGCAAGCTCCTGCAGCGGCACGTAGGCGACATCCTCGATATCCGCAAAACCTTCGGAGGCGAGCAGCTGGGCCACCATCTCGTCGACGTCGAGCGCCTCCATGAAGAGCGCGGAACGCTCGGCAAACTCCTTCTGGCGGCGCTCCGATTCTTCGGCCTCGGTCAGGATGTCGATCTGCCAGCCGGTCAGCTGCGATGCCAGGCGCACATTCTGCCCCCGCCGGCCGATCGCCAGCGACAACTGCTCGTCCGGAACCACGACTTCCACCCTGTGCGTATCCTCGTCGAGCACGACCTTGGTCACCTCGGCCGGAGCCAGGGCGTTGACGATGAAGGTCGCCGGATCTGCGGACCACGGAATGATGTCGATGCGCTCGCCCTGCAGTTCCTGCACCACTGCCTGCACGCGCACACCGCGCATGCCGACGCAGGCGCCAACCGGATCGATGCTCGAATCCTTGGAAATGACTGCAATCTTGGCCCGCGAACCCGGGTCACGGGCAACCGCACGGATTTCGATGATGCCGTCATAGATTTCGGGCACTTCCTGGGCGAACAGCCGCACCATGAACTGCGGATGGCTGCGTGACAGGAAAATCTGTGGACCGCGGGTTTCGCGGCGCACGTCATAAATGTAGGCGCGTATGCGATCACCGGTGCGGAATGTCTCGCGCGGAATCATTTCATCGCGGCGGACGACGCCTTCTGCCTTGCCAAGATCGACAACGACGGAGCCGAATTCAACGCGCTTGACGATGCCGTGGACGATTTCGCCGATACGGTCCTTATATTCTTCATACTGACGTTCGCGCTCGGCGTCGCGCACCTTCTGCACGATCACCTGTTTGGCTGCCTGGGCGGCGATGCGGCTGAAATCCACGGGTGGAAGAGTTTCAGCAATAATATCGCCAACCATCGCCGAGGGGTTGCGCGACTGGGCTTCCGCCAGACTGATCTCAGTTTTATCGTTTTCGACGAGCTCGACCACATGCAGATAGCGCGAGACGCGGGTTTCGCCGGTCTTGGGGTCGATCTCGACCCGGATCTCGTTCTCGCTGCCATAGCGGGCTTTGGCCGCGCGCTGCATGGCTTCTTCCATCGCGTGCAGCACGACCATTTTGTCGATCGACTTGTCGCGGGCAACCGCATCAGCGATTTGCAGCAGTTCGGTGCGATTGGCGGCCACAGCAGCCATGGTGTTCTCCTTATGTGTTCAACGTCTTGCTGCGCTCACGCGCTTTCAAATCGTCTTCGATCAGCCGGTCGGTCAGCACCAGCTTGGCATCGGCGATGGCCGCAAACGGAATTATGACCCGCTCTCCCTGAACCTCGAGCGCCACATTGTTTCCCTCAAGGCCCATGAGTGTGCCGCGGTATCGCTTTCGTCCGGCCTGATCTGCAGCGACAAGGTCCAGTCGGGCGTCATGACCCGCCCAGCGCGCGAAATCGGTGATCCGCGTCAGCGGCCGGTCGATGCCCGGCGACGACACCTCAAGATTATATTCGCCTTCGATCGGGTCCTCTTCATCGAGAAACGCCGACAGCGCCCGGCTGAGTTCAGCACAGTCATCGACACCCATCGTACCATCTGGACGCTCGGCCATGACCTGCAGGGTCTTGGTCTTTCCGCCCATCAGGCGCAGGCGGACAAGCCTGAAGCCAGCGGCGTCTACCACCGGCTCCATCAGGTCTTGCAGCTGTGCCATTGCTGTACGAATTGGCTGTACTCCAAGCATAAGATTTTCCCGCGGCGATCCGGTACAGACCGCCACGACAACGATGCTCTGTTGTCAGGGATGGGCGAGATATACGCTGCGAGCGTACGGATTTCAAGTCCGGCAGTCCGACGCCAGGAATTCGTGTCTATTTTCCGTCTTCGCTGAGGCTCTCCAGCCAGTCCTCAAGACCGCCTGGCCAGGATCCCTCGGCTCCGTAAACGGGCCTCTGACCGATCTTGCGCAGCACGTGATCGCCGATTACGCCGCCGGGGGCACCGGGCGTGACCGGAACGGTCACGCCAAAGACATTCAGGCCGAATGCGATCACCGGTTCGATCACCGGCGTCAGGCTGCCGTCGTCCAGGGTGTAAGCGCTGATGCATTCCCAGCCATCCTGGGCCGGTATGATCGACAGCAACACTGCATCGAATTCGACATTGTCCTTATCGAGAACAGCGTTTTCGCCTGTCAGTGTGTAGCCATGAGGGCCGGGTTCGGCACTGCGTATTTGCGACAGTGCGACATATTTTTTGCCGACGAAGATGTATGGATCGGCCATCACTCTCGTCCGTCTTCGAGCACCATGCGCGGCGCATAGCGATGCAGCAGCGTGCCATTGTCGTTGAGCCAGGTCTGGGCCCGCGTACTGTCGCCGACAAGACCCTCAACCAGGGCCCAGAATCGGTGGCCATGATTCATTTCCTTCAGGTGTGCCACCTCATGTGCCACCACATACTCGAGTACGAACGGCGGTGCCAGAATGAGGCGCCAGGAGAACGAGAGACTGCGTGTCGACGAGCACGAACCCCAGCGGCTCGAGGTGTCGCGTACCGTGATCCGCGCGGGCCGCACGCCGAGCAGATCGGCATAGTGCATGGCGCGTGCGTCGAGCAGGCGCCGGGCCTCCCGCTTCAGAAAGTCGAGCACGCGACGGGCGGCGTGTTCGCTGCGGCCGTGCACGCGAATGATCCGCTCGCCGTCGGCGCCACGCTCGATCCACACCGGTCGCGCACCTCCGTCACCATAACGGATGACATGCTCTTCGCCGCGAAAGAGGATACGCCGGCCCAGACTGATCGGAATGGGTTCTGGGACATGCTCGAGCCGCTGGGCGATCCACTGTGACTGTTTGCGGGCAAATTCCATGGCATGGGCGAGGGCGCGGCGTGACGGTGCGACCACCACGACCTCGCCGGTGGTCGGCTGCACGCGCACGATGAGCTGACGGGCACGCGGATTGAGCTTCAGCGTCACGGGCACCGGCGCGCCGTCGATCTTCAGAAGTTTGCGTTGCGTCGGTCGGACGCGGCCTTGTGGCGCGGCTCTCGGCATATGGTGTGCAGCCCGAAAAGGGCTTCCCTTTGCCGGCAAAGCTTGGTTCTCTCACCCCGCCTCGCCGGAAGCTGTAACTCATGCAGCACTGCCCTCGCTTTCACCTCGCCTTTCCCGTTCGCGACCTCGCCGAAGCGCGCGCGTTCTACAAGGATTTGCTTGGTTGCACAGAGGGCCGATCCTCGCCCGAATGGGTCGACTTCAACTTCTTCGGGCACCAGATCGTGGCGCATTTAAGCCGGGATGAAGGGCCAACCCAAGCCAAAAATGAGGTCGATGGCGACGCAGTACCCGTGCGTCATTTTGGGGTCATTCTGGAGCTGCCGCAGTGGCGGGAACTGGCATCGCGCCTGCAGAGCCAGGGCGTCAAATTCATCATTGCGCCACATACCCGGTTTGCCGGCCAGCCGGGCGAGCAGGCCACGATGTTCTTCCTCGACCCCTCTGGAAACGCCTTGGAATTCAAGGCATTCGCCGACGACGCCATGGTGTTCGCGACATGAAAGATTCTTTTTCCGCCCCTGAACGGATTGCCATGGCCCTGGGGACGGTCTCCCTCGTGCTGATCGTGGGCGCGCTCATTTTTGAATATGGCTGGGGCTTCAAGCCCTGCGAGCTCTGCATGTGGGAGCGCTGGCCTCATTATGCCGCAATCCTCGTTGGACTGGTGGGCGGGGCTCTGGTCGGGCGCGCCGTGCTGCCGGCGAAGCTGGCTGGCCCCCTTGCCGCTCTGACCCTTGGTCTTGTGGCCGCGTCGGGGGCGATTTCTGTCTACCATGCCGGGGTCGAATGGCACTTCTGGGCGGGACCTGCGGCCTGCACGGGCAATGCCTTCCACTATTCTGGCGGCCCTCTCAATTTCAACGACCATGGCCCGCTCTGCGATGTAGCAGCCTGGCGGCTGTTCGGTATCTCGCTGGCTGGTTACAATGCGCTGATTTCACTGGCTGCGGCTGGCGTCGCCGGGTGGGCGCTTAGCCGCAGTCACCAGAGGGGACATTGATGGCACGCAAACCTCGACCGGCTGCTCCGGGCATGGCTGCTGGCGCCGATCTTCAGTCCATTCTGCGGGTCGATCATGCCGGCGAATATGGCGCCGTGCGCATCTATCAGGGCCAGATCGATGTTCTGGCCCGTCGCC